>NZ_JCANOT010000046.1:0-6148 GCF_059552495.1 Methyloversatilis sp. S146-33 | reverse complement strand
GATCTCGTTGAAGAAGAAGGTGGTGAGACGCTCGCCATGGCGCAGCAGCGGGCCGGGTTCGATGCGCGGCTTGCCCTCGGCATCGACATAGGTGTGATAGACGAGGTCGTTCGGCATCAGGTCGACGGTGCCTTCGACGCGTTCGAAGTCGCCGCCGATGGCGCGGGCGAAGGCGCGCAGCACGGTGGTCTTGCCGACGCCGACGTCACCTTCGAGCAGTACGTGGCCGCGCGCGAACAGCGCCACGTTGATCAGTCGCACCACGCTGTCCTGGCCGATCACCGCCTTGCGTACTTCGGTTTCGACACGCAGCGCGGCGTCGCGCCAGTCCTGCAGATGTTCTTCCCTGTTCATGCTGTCTCCCTGATGCGGAATCGATCGTTGAGGCGGGGCGCTGCCCATGTACCGACAGCGCCGGAGTCTAGGCAGGAGGCGACGGGCAAGTTGCCCTGTGTGCGTGGACGAGGGCTCAGCCGGCGCCGCGCGTCCGCGTGTCGGGCGCGCTCAGCTGCGCGATCAGCCGCGCGTTGGCCCAACCGAACAGGCAGCCGATCAGCAGCGCCAGCGGCAGCGCGACGATCACGTTGTCGGCACGCAGCGCGGTGAGCACCGTAGCGTCGAAGCGACCGGGCACGTCGAGGTAGGCCCAGTTCGCTGCGAAGCCATAGACGCACACCGGCAGCACCGCCAGCCGCGGCCAGCCGGAGGCCAGACTCATGACACCGACTGCGGCGCCGACCACCAGCGGTACCCACACAGTGCCGGGCAGCGTGGTCGGGTTGAACAGGATGGCCAGCGCCGCCAGCCAGCCGGCGAATACGCCGAACACTGCGTGCGCCAGCACAGCCGCCAGTGCGGCCGGCGGCCGGTCGCCGCCGCCGAGATGGAAGAAGCAGGCCCAGGCGATCACCATCGGCCACATCGGCAGCGGGAAGGTCTGCATCGTGAAGGTCATCGTCACCGCCAGAATGACGTTGGCGCAGACCAGGGCGGAGAAGGGCTTCAGTGCGTGCATGGCAATGTCCTTTCGAGGCGTGGGCGTGCAGCCGCCCCTGCGGCCCCGGTGGGGCTGCATGCGTTCGGGCGGCGAGGAGGGGAGCGGCCGCAGCCGCGGCGTCAGGTGCGGCCCTGCTGCACCAGTTCGGCGTATTCGTCCGGCGTCAGCAGGCCCTGCGCTTCGGCGACCTGACTGTCGCGCGCGGGCAGTACGTCCTGCAGCCCGTCGATGCGCTTCCAGGTCGCGGGCGGCGTTTCGCAGCCGGGCTGCGGCACGTGCGGCGCACCGGCGACGCGCTGGTAGCGGTGGATGTAGCGCGGGCAGTTGATGAAGATTTCCGCCAGCTTCACGCGCACGACGAATTCCGCGCCGTGGAAGGCGGGCAGGCCCTCGTGCAGCAGCGGATCGTCGCGGCTCACCGTGGCGTCGCCATGCACGCGCACGCGGTGCGGCGTTTCGAAGTCGATGAACAGCATGCCGATCTTCGGGTTGGCGCCGATATTGCCCATCGACAGGAACATGCCGTTGCCGTCGAAGCTCGGGAACGCCAGCGTCGTCCCATCGACCACCTTGACGAAACCGGGGCTGCCGCCCTTGTGCGACACCGTCGGGTAGCCGCGATGGTCGATCGTGGTGAGAAAGAAGAAGTCGCGCGACTCGATGAAGCCCTGATGTTCGGGCTGGATGTCCGGATGCACGATGAATTGCTGCACGCGGTCGGCCAGCGGCCGCATGTCGAACTTTTCCTGCAGCGCGCGGTGCTGCGCGCCGTAGAGCGTGGCCATGTCTCCTCCTGAATCAAGAAAGCTGTCCGATGAACGGACAAACCGGTTGTTCGAGGTTTTGTTGTGTGAGGTCGATGCTAGTGTTCGCATCTGCATGCGGCAATAAGCGTGCGCGACATAGGTGTCCGCATATCGGACACCGTTCCTGCGGGCGGACGGAGCGGAGGCAGACGGGCCGATGAAGGGGCGATCTTCAGCGCAATGCGGCGAGGCGGACGAGGCGCCGGCCGGCAGCCTGCACCGCGCGCGGCTGCTGGTGACGACGATCGCGCGCGGCTCGCGCCGCGGCAGCCTGCTGACCGAACTGGTCGCGCGCACCGGTCTGCCTCGGCCGACCATACACCGCGTGCTCGACATGCTGATCGACATGGGCTGGGTCGAGCGCGACCCGGTCACGCTGCGCTTCAACCTCGGAGGCGATCTGGCCGCGCTCGGCTATTCGGCGATCAGCCGCCAGCCGGTCGAACGCGCGGCGGCGACCGAACTGAGCGCGCTGGCCGAGGAACTCGACCAGGTGGTGTTCCTGAACATCCGCAGCGGGCTCGACAGCGTGTGCATTGGCCGCTATGACACGCGCTCACAGATACAGGTCGGGCGCGGCGACGTCGGCCTGCGTACCGCCTTCGGCATCACGCAGAGCTGCATCGCGATGATGTCGCGGCTGCCGGCGGACGAGGTGTGGGAGGTCATGCGCATCAACCTGTCGCGCTTCCACCGCGTCGAGCGCTACGACGAAACCCGCCATCGCGACGCCGTCGAGTTCGCGCTGGCGCACGGCTACTGCTGCTTCGACGGCATGGTGCTGGACCGCAGCACCAGCGGCATGGGGGTGCCGATCTGCGACGCCGGCGGCTATCCGGTGGCGGGCATCGGCACCACCTTCATCAGCGCCTGGCTGGACGAGGCGGGGCGCGCCGCCTGTCGGGCGCGGCTCGAAGCGGCGGCCGCACGTATTGCACAGCGCCTGTTCGCGCTGCCCGAGGGAGAGGCCTGATCGACAGGTCGCCGCTCAGCGGGTGATGAAATGCACCGCGGTCAGCAGCGTGCCGACGAACAGCGCGGCGCCCAGTACGGCACCGGCAATCAGATGCAGCGGCTTCAGCGTGACCGTTTCGAGCTCGTGCCGGCTGCGCTTGCGCACGCCGAAGAAGCTCCAGAACACGGTGGTGGCGATGCGCAGCACGGACGGGGCGTGAGACGAGGACATGACGGATCTCCAGCAGCGATGATGGCGTGCGCGCGCGGGCGCACCGTGTCGCGACACTAGAGCCCGTCGCGCGCACGGAACAGATCCAGTCACGCCGAAACAGGACCGGCACAGCCGGCAGCCCTCGCTGCCGCGGGCAAGATGCCCGCGCGCCAGCCGGCTAGAATCCGGCCGATGAAGCGCGGCACCAACCTGAAACTGACGCTGATGCTGCGCATCACGCTGCTCGCCGTGGCCATCGGCGTGCTTGCGTCGGCCGGCCTGATCTGGCGCACGACGACACGGCTGCAGGCCGAAGCGGTGCGCAACGCTGACCTCGTGTCGCGGCTGATCACCGACCAGATGTCGCGCCAGCTGAGCGGGCTCGAACTGAACATCGGCAAACCGGATCTCGCCCGCTTTGCCGAATTTTCGGAAGTGACCCGGCTGTGTGTGCAGTACTTCGACCTCGAAGGCACGCTGTCGGCCAACAGCTGCCAGCAGGCGCCGCCGCCGCAGGCGACCGCCGAGGCGCCGGCGTGGTTCCGCGAACTGATCCGCTACACATTGAACCGGCGCATCGACCGTGGCGCCGAGTCGGCCGCCGACAGCGGCGAATCGCCGGGCGTGAAGGTGGGGCGGCGCGTGCTGTGGTATCAGCCCTACGGCGTCGGCCTCGACGTCGGGCGTGCGCCCGGCCTGAAGATGGGCGAGGTGCTGATACGCGTCGATGCCGACCGCGAGAGCGCGGCTGTGTGGAGCGAGATCACGCGCCTGCTGATGTGGGCGGTGCTGGCGCTGCTGGCGTTCAACGTGCTGATCTACTTCAGCATCAGCCGCGCGCTGCGTCCGGCGGCGGCGGTGCTGGACGGCCTCGGCAAGCTCGAACGTGGCGATCTGGACGTACGTCTGCCGGCCTTCGAACTGATCGAATTCGACCGCATCGGCTCGGTGTTCAACGCGATGGCCGGCAATCTGAAACAGAAGACGCAGGAGCAGCAGCGCCTGGCGCAGATGCTGCTCACCGTGCAGGAAGGCGAGCGCCGGCGGCTGGCGCGCGAACTGCACGACGAGTTCGGGCAGAGCCTGGCGTCGATCAGCGCCGAGGCGGCCTGCGTCGTGAACGAGGCGGGGCGGCCGGAGCCGCAGCCGGAGGCGCTGCGCGCCAGCGGCCGGACGGTGCTGCGCACGGTCAGCGGCATGATGGAATCGCTGCACGGAATCCTGCGCCAGCTGCGGCCGGTCGGACTGGACGAGTACGGGCTGATCGCCGGCCTCGACAAGCTGGTGCGCATGTGGGACGCCCAGGCGCGCGGCCGCTGCAGCTACCGCCTGGAGGTCAGCGGCGACTTCGCCGACGTGCCGGACGACATCGCGATCAATCTCTATCGCATCGTGCAGGAGTGTCTGACCAACGCGGCCAAACATTCCGGTGCGACGACGGTCGACGTGCAACTGGAGCGGCGCACGGCGAGTGACGACATCCGGCTGCGCGTCAGTGACGACGGCGTCGTGCGCGGGCCTGATCTGCCGGCGCCACGTGGCAAGTCCGGCGGCTTCGGCCTGATCGGCGTGAAAGAAAGGGTGATCGCGCTCGGCGGCCGCGTGCAGCTGTCGGCGCGCGATCCGCAGGGACTGGCGGTCGATATCGTCGTGCCCTGGCAACTGACGGACGGAGGAACACCGGCATGACCGATACACCGATCAGCGTGCTGCTGGTCGACGACCACGCGGTGGTGCGCGAGGGCTACCGGCGTCTGATCGAGCGGCATCCGCCGCTGACCATCGCGGCCGAAGCCGGCTCGGGCGAGGAGGCCTACCGGCGCTACGTCGAACTGGCACCGGACGTGGTGGTGATGGACATCACGCTGCCCGGTGCGAGCGGCATCCAGACGCTGCAGCACATCCTGCAGCGCGACCGCAACGCCCGCGTGCTCATTTTCACCATGCACCGTGACGCCACCTTCGTCGAGAAGGCGCTGGAGTCGGGCGCGCTCGGCTATGTCACCAAGAGTTCGTCGCCGGATCTGCTGGTCGAGGCCATCTGCGCGGTGTATCACCGGCGGCAGACGCTGAGCCCGGACGTGCAGACCGAACTGGCCGCACTGCGCCGCGCCGGCACCGCCGCGAAAAACCCGCTGGCCGCGCTGAGCGCCCGCGAATTCGAAATCCTGCGCATGCTGGTCGCCGCGAAGTCGCGCGAGGACATCGCCGACACGCTGCACATCAGCGTGAAGACGGTGTTCAACATTCACTACCAGATCAAGTCCAAGCTCGGCGTGTCGACCGATATCGAACTGATGCACGCGGCGCGACAGCTCGGCTTGATCGACTGAGTTTGCGGGAGCGACCTCTGGTCGCGATGCGGCCTTTGCGGATCGCCGGCTTCGATTCAGGCTGCAATCGCGAGCAAGCTCGCTCCCACGGGAATCCGGGCTCCGACGACGAGGCGGGCGTGCTTCTGGTGGGAGCGACCTCTGGTCGCGATGCTGCATTGGCTCAACCGCTTTCCTGTGACCATCGCAATCCCTTCAGATCCAGATTGCATCCCAATGCGGATAGTCGCCGACCCGTTCAACCAGACCCGCACGCAGTGGGTTTGCAACGATGTAGCGCGCTTGATCGCGTACGTCCTCGCCTTCGCGAGCGCCGCGGTCATGAAATCCGGACTGCCAGATTGCTCGCCCGATCCTGTGCGCACTCACCGACTTCACCCGCTGCACGACCTGCGACAGCGTGGCCGCTGTGTCGAGCCTGAGCAGCCAGTGCAGGTGGTCAGGCATCACGACGAACGCGAGGGTTCGGCTCATTCCGACGCGGTCGGCCTCCATCAATACGCCTATCAGAGTTCTCGCTGACCACAGATTCTCGAACACCGGTTCACGCGTTCGGGTCACCGTCGTCACCAGATAGGCGCGCCCGGGTTCCGAAACCCGGCCACGACGAAGCCGGTGCGATGAGGGTGCATTGATCATGACGTTGAGATTTCAGTTCAACGAAATGTATATCGCAGAGCCTATGCGCATGATTTGCGGTCGAGATCGCGAGCAAGCTCGCTTGTATGTTCTACCGTGGCAAGCGTAGGAATAGCTTGTCGGGCGGAGGGACCGAGCTCGGATCTGACGGCAAGCACGTACAGACAGTGGGAGAGATGTCCCGCCCTCACCCCAAGCACCGATC
>NZ_JCANOT010000045.1:0-25133 GCF_059552495.1 Methyloversatilis sp. S146-33 | reverse complement strand
ACCGCCGCTGTCGGGGTCAGAAGACCCCACCCACAGAACCCCGCCCGGGCTCCGGCCACCGATCGGGCGCAATCCCTCTCGGACTGGCGTTGGCCGCCAGGCTTCCGCTGCAACCTGGATGCTTTGATCAAGGCCGCTGTCGATGTCAAGACCCTCCCCAGCTAACCCCGGCTCCGGCTTAGGCCATATCCCTGTGGCACCGTTCTTCTTACCGCGATTCGGCCGCTGGGGTCCTTAAGCTTCGATACAGGTCCCAGTCGGGGTCAGAAGACCCCTCCCACAGAACTTTCCGCTCCAGCAACACGACCGCCCCCGGGTTTTCCCCTACGTGTTTGCACGGACCTCGCCTGCGTAGTGCCCCCGATGCGGCAGGTCTTGTATGAAAACCATACTCCGGGCAGGCCGCAAAGAGGCGGTCGGCAGGCCGGGCTCACCGGTCGCACCCGAGAGGAGACACATGAACAACCTTCTTCCCAAACTGGGCTGGGCGGCGCTCTCGCTGCTTGGCGCCGCGTCACTCGGCGTGGTCGCACTGTCGCGCGGTGAAACCATCAGCGCGCTGTGGATCGTGCTGGCGGCGATATCGGTGTACTTCATCGCCTACCGCTTCTACGCCCGCTTCATCGCCTACCGGGTGCTCGAAGTCGACGGCAAGCGCATCACCCCGGCCTGGGCCAAGAACGACGGCCTCGACTACGTGCCGACCAATCGCAACATCCTGTTCGGCCACCACTTCGCCGCCATCGCCGGCGCCGGACCGCTGGTCGGGCCGGTGCTCGCGGCGCAGATGGGTTATCTGCCGGGCATGCTGTGGATTCTCGCCGGCGTCGTGTTCGCCGGTGCGGTGCAGGACTTCATCGTGCTGTTCATTTCGACCCGTCGCGACGGCCGCTCGCTGGGCGACCTGATCAAGTCAGAACTGGGCGAGGTGCCGGGCGTGATCGCGCTGTTCGGCGCATTCATGATCATGGTCATCATCCTGGCGGTGCTGGCACTCATCGTCGTCAAGGCGCTGGCGCACTCGCCGTGGGGCACCTTCACTGTGGCGGCGACCATCCCGATCGCCATCCTGATGGGCGTGTACATGCGCTACATCCGCCCGGGCAAGATCGGCGAGATTTCCGTCGTCGGCTTCCTGCTGCTGATGGCGGCCATCGTGGTCGGCGGCTGGGTCGCGGCCGATCCGGTGTGGGGGCCGATGTTCACCTTCGACGGCACCGAACTGACCTGGATGCTGATCGGCTACGGCTTCGTCGCATCGGTGCTACCGGTGTGGCTGCTGCTGGCGCCGCGCGACTATCTGTCCACCTTCCTGAAGATCGGCACCATTGTCGGTCTGGCGCTGGGCATCTTCATCGTCGCGCCGCAGCTGCAGATGCCGGCCGTCACCAAGTTCATCGACGGCAGTGGCCCGGTGTGGTCGGGCAACCTGTTCCCCTTCCTCTTCATCACCATTGCCTGCGGCGCGGTGTCGGGCTTCCACGCGCTGATTTCGTCGGGCACTACGCCCAAGCTGCTGGACCGCGAAACCGACGCACCGCTGATCGGTTACGGCGGCATGCTGATGGAGTCCTTCGTCGCCATCATGGCGCTGGTCGCCGCGTCGGTCATCGATCCCGGCGTTTATTTCGCGATGAACAGCCCGGCGGCGCTGATCGGCAAGACGGCGCAGGAAGCAGCCACCGTCATTTCGCAGTGGGGCTTCGTCGTGACGCCGGAAGTGCTGACGCAGACCGCGGCCGACGTTGGCGAATCGACCATCATTTCGCGCGCCGGCGGCGCACCGACGCTGGCCGTCGGCATGGCGCACATCCTGCATCAGGTGATCGGCGGACAGGGCATGATGGCCTTCTGGTACCACTTCGCCATCCTGTTCGAAGCGCTGTTCATCCTGACCGCGGTCGATGCGGGCACGCGGGCCGGCCGCTTCATGCTGCAGGACCTGATGGGCACTTTCGTGCCGGCCTTCAAGCGCACCGAGGCACTGATTCCCAACCTGGTCGCCACCGGCCTGTGCGTCGCCGCCTGGGGCTACTTCCTGTACCAGGGCGTGGTCGATCCGCTGGGCGGCATCAACACGCTGTGGCCGCTGTTCGGCGTCGCCAACCAGATGCTGGCCGCCGTGGCACTGGTGCTGGCCACCGTGGTGCTGGTGAAGATGAAGAAGCAGCGCTACATGTGGGTGACCGTGATGCCCACCGTGTGGCTGCTCGCCTGCACGCTGACCGCCGGCTGGCAGAAGGTGTTCAGCGACAACCCGAAGATCGGTTTCCTTGCCCACGCCGCCAAGTTCAGCGCCGCCGCCGAGAACGGCGAGGTGCTGGCGCCGGCCAAGAGCATCGAACAGATGCAGCAGGTCATCTTCAACGACTACGTCGATGCGGCGCTGGCGTCGATGTTCGTGCTGGTCGTGCTGTCGATCACCTTCTTCGGCATCCGCAAGGTGCTTCAGGCCCTGCGCCACGAACACCCGACGGTGCGCGAAACGCACCACGGCGTACATACCGACCCGGTCAAGGCCTGAGGTCTTCCGTGATGCGTATGAACATGTCCTCCGGTCGATGGTCTGCCCCACAAGGACCGGCCGTCGTGTCTGCCGCGCACCTGCTCATCCTGCAGGCGCGTGGCGGGCAGGGCATGCACTGAGGGGCACCCCATGTTCAAGGACCTCGCGCGCATGGGTGAATACCTCGGGCAAGCTGCCCGACTCATGGTCGGCCTGCCGGACTACGATACCTATGTCCAGCACATGCGCATGAAGCACCCGGACCAGGCGCCCATGACGTATGAAGAATTTTTCCGTGAACGCCAGGAGGCGCGCTTCGGCGGCGCCTCCGGCAAATGTTGCTAGGCCGGCGTCCATGACGACGGCGGTCTTCACCGATGTACCACCCTCCTCCTATTGGCCGGGGTCGGCGCGAGCCCTCCCCGGCATCTTTTTTGGAGAGAGTCTCGATGACCCCTCATGAATCCATACCGGTCACTCTGCTGACCGGTTTCCTCGGCGCCGGTAAGACGACGCTGCTCAATCGTCTGCTGGCCGCCAACCACGGCCAGCGCATTGCCGTGGTCGAGAACGAGTTCGGCGCCGCCGGCATCGACGGCGCGCTGCTCGACCGCGCCGCGGTATCGGTGGTCGAACTGTCGAACGGCTGCATCTGCTGCACCGTGCAGGGCGAACTGGGTGACGCGCTGGCCGGCCTGCTGGCGCAGCGAGATGCCGGCGACCTGGCTTTCGACCGGCTCATCGTCGAAACCACCGGTCTGGCCGATCCGGCGCCGGTGGTGCAGACCTTCTTCAATGACGCGCGGCTGCGCGAGCGCTACCGGCTGGACGGCGTCGTCACCGTGGTCGACGCGGTGCATTTCGACGGCCAGTTCAGGCGTGAGCGCGTCGCCGCCTCGCAGGTCGCCTTCGCCGACCGGCTGCTCATTTCGCACGCCGATCTGGTGACGCCGGAAGCGCTGTACGAGCTCTGTACGCGGCTGCAGCGCGTCAACGCGCGCGCACCGCTCATCGTCGCCGGCAGCGCCGACGAGAGCTGGCGCGACCTGTTCTCGATCAAGGGTTTTTCGCTGGACGAACGCGGCCTGCCGGTGCGCGGCTGGCACCCGGTGTCGCCGCGCGCGATTTCCGGCATCGCCGGCATGGCGCGCAAATCGTGGGATGACGCGGTCGGCTCGCTGCTGCTCGAATGCGAAGCGCCGCTCGACCTGGAGCGCGTGTCGGCCTTCGTCGATGCGCTGATCAACGAGCACTCGGTCGATCTGCTGCGCTACAAGGGCATCCTGTCGATCGAGGGCGAAAACCGCCGTCTCATCTTCCAGGGCGTGCACCGCATTGCCGGTTTCGACTACGGCCGGCCGTGGGAGACGGGTGACGCCCGCATGAGCCGCGTCGTACTGATCGGCCGCCATCTGCCTGCAGAAGTCCTGCGCGCCCGCTTTCTCGCCACCGTCGCCTTACCGGCGGCCGAAGCGGCCTGACGCGCCAGGCGCCCGCTGCGCGGGCGCCTGCGCTGCTCATCGCGCGAAATCGCCGGCCCGTTCGGGCTGGTACACCACCTTGTCTATGCGCACGCGCAGCGTGCCGCCACTCGGTCCCGGCCAGTCGATCTCGTCGCCTTCGCTCAGTCCGAGCAGTGCGCTGCCGACCGGTGCCAGCACCGAAACCGTGCCATTGCCGTCGCCCACTTCACGCGGAAACACCAGCGTCAGGCTCTGTGTTTCGTTCGCCGGTGCGATGCTGAAGCGCACGGTCGAGTGCATGGTCACCACGTCCGGCGGCACTTCGCGCGAAGGCACGATGTCGGCGCGCAGCAGTTCGGCGGCCAGCGCATCGCGTCCGGGCATATTGCGCGCGGGCAAGGTCGACAGCAGCGCGTCGAGGCGATCGGCGTCCAGTTCGGTCAGCGTAATGTTGGGCTTGATGTTCGGCTTGGTGTTTGGCTTATTGGTCATGTATTCGGTCCTTGTACAAGGCTCGCCGCAAGGACGAGCAGCCGCGTGGCGCATCAATGCGCAGCGCGGCGGAAATTCGGGAAAGTGGCCGGAAGTGGCCGGTGTCGGGCACACGCGCCCGTCAGGCGGCGACGGTCTGGTGCAGCTTCAGATACAGACGGTCGCCGGGTCAGTCTCGCAGGCGCTCACCTCGTGCAGTCGGTGCGTGAGCGCCGCGCACGACAGACGAGTGCCGGCGCGCAGCAGGGCTGCGGTCGGATTCGGCTGGACAGAGGTGCGCAATGCGTTCACGGGAGCGGGCGAGGGGTGGGATCGTGCGAAGGGACGGACCGTAACATCGAAGCGCGCCGGCGGCAAGCCGCGCGCCTCACTCGACCAGCGGCGTGGGTTTCTGCGACGACACGAAGATGACCGCGTCGCTCAGCGCCACGACGTCGTGCTCCTCGCCGGCGTCCGTATGCAGGTAGTCGCCGGCTTCCAGATCGACGTCGCCGATGCTCACCCGGCCGGCGATCACCACTACCTCCTCGCCCCCCTGATGCGTGTGCCGCGGAAAGCGGCTGCCGGCCGTCAGCCGCACGAAGGAAGCCCGACCACCGTGTTCGGTGTTGCGGAACAGGCTGCGTTCGATGCCCGGAAAATCGGTGGCGGCCCAGCTGCGGGTGGCGGCCTTGTTGACCAGCATGGCGGATCTCCGCGGAAGACACGCTGCAAGTGTGCCGCGTTTCGTTGCCGTCGGTGGCCGCAGTGCCGGCCGTGGAGTTTGCCCGTCATTCCGGATTGATATTGCGCACGACCCGGAGCGTCGCGAAGCCTAGATTCTGTCCCGGTCCATTCCGGGAGTTCCTATATGCGTGCATCACCCAGGCAGCGCGGATGCAGCCGACTGCTGCCCGTTCTCGTCGCCGTCTGCGTGCAGTGGGCGCCGTTGCCGCTGGTCGCTGACGAGGGCAACCGTTTCTGCGGTGGCGCAATGCAGCCGGCGTCGCCGGACGACCTCGACAACGCGGTCGGCGAACTGTCGCTGCAGTACGTGGCGTCGCAGCCGGCCGGGCCGGTCAGCTGCGCGGCTGGCTACCTGCTGTCGAAATGCGGTGATCACGAAACGGCGAACAAGGTGTTCGACAAGTGCATCGCCGCCGGCTACACCGGCGCGCTGATCTGGAAGGCGTTGATGTACGAGAACGGGCAGGGCGTGCCGCAGGACCCGGTCACGGCCACCGAAATGCTGCTGCGTGCGGCGACCAGCGGCGACCCCTACTACGGACCGCTTGGCAAGATGCACTACGCCACCGCGCTGTACCAGGGGCGGGGCGTCGAACGCAATGTCGAAGAGGCCATGCGCTGGTTTCGCGAAGCGGCGGCTGAGGGCGACGAATCGGCGCAGGAGTTCCTGCGCACCGGCCACCACACCGCGGTGCGCGACGGCAGCGGGCAGGGCGTGGGCGAAGCGCCGGCGCCAGCGATGACGGCTGATGCCCGCGCGGATCTCGCCGCTGCCGACTTCCAGCTGGCCGCGGCCCGGGTCGATGAGGGCGCACCGGCGCCGGTCCGCGCGCGACGTCTGGGTGGCTCCGACACCGTGGCGCCGGAACCGGCCACAGCACCGTCGGCACCCTCTGCACCGCCGGCACCCGAGGCGGCACCCGCCGCTGGCCGCCGACTGGTCGAGGTGACGACACAGCCGGTTTCGCAGCCCGCGCCGGACCGACTCTGGCTGCTGCCATTGCTGGCCGCCTTCGCCGCCGGCGCGCTCGCCCGACTGCGGCAGCGCCCGGCTGTGGAGCCGGCACCGGCGCCGCAGCTTCGGCCGCAGCCGCTGCGCCGCGCCGCCTGAATCCTTTGTGCATATATATATGGAGCGGACATGACTTCATCGATTGAAGGCGCGCTTTACGGCGTCAGCCAGTTCTTCCTGACCCCGGTGCTGGTCGCTATCGCCGCGCTGTTCCTGTACGCCTTCTTCGCGCTCGGCGCCTTCGTCGTGCAGGCGCTGCAGCGGCGTGCCGGCCAGGCGGCGGGATTCGAACTGAGTCAGGTTGTGCGCGCCGACCCGCACATCGGCAGCGGCGAACTCGAAGTGATCGCCGCGCAGCGGCTGGAATGCGTGCGCATTGCCACCCGCGTGGCGCCACTGCTCGGTCTGGTTGCCACGATGATTCCGATGGGTCCGGCGCTGGCCGCGCTCGGCGACGGCGATCTGGCGGCGGTGTCCGGCGGGCTGGGCGTTGCGTTCTCGGCCGTCATCCTGGCGCTGATCGCCTCGGCCATGACCTACGCCGTGGCTCAGGTGCGGCGCCGCTGGTACGCCGCCGATCTGCTGCGCATCGAGCGTGAGCGCGCCGGCGACACGGTGGCCGAGCATCGTGTGCCGATGCTGCAGGCGGAGGCGGCACGATGAGGTCGCGACTGCTCGACGACACCGAGGACGACGACCCCATCCTGTCGGTGGTCAATCTGATCGACGTGTTCCTGGTCATCATTGCCGCGCTGCTGATCGCGGTGGCGCGTCATCCGCTGAACCCCTTCGCCGCCGGGGACCTGACCGTGATCCGCAACGCCGGCAAGCCGGACATGGAAATCGTCGTCAAGAAGGGCGACCAGCTCAGCCGCTTCCGCGGCGAGGGCGAGGCCGGCGCCGGCCGCGGCGTCAAGGCCGGCACCGCCTACCGGATGGAGGACGGCTCGCTCGTCTACGTGCCGGAGTAGGGCGTCCGCAGCCGCGCACACCGCCGCCACCGCTCACCTGCCCGCGTCGGACCACACCGACACGACAAAGGGATGCGCCTACAGGGCGCTGCCCGATCACCTATACGCTTCAAGGCGCCGTCCGCGCATGATTTAGTCATGCAGCGGCGGCGCCACAGCCTCCGCTCCGGTACCGACTTTCCTCACGCAAGGAGATCGTCATGCTGAAGTGGGCACTCATTTTCGCGATCGTATCCATCGTCGCCGGTCTGTTCGGCTTCACCGGCATCGCTGCCGGCGCCGCCGGTATCGCGAAGATCCTGTTCTTCGTGTTCGTCGCCATTTTCGTCGTACTGCTCGTGCTCGGTCTGCTGGGCCTCAAGGCAATCGACTGAGCCCGGCACGTTGAAACGCCAAGGAGAATCTCATGAACATCGCAAGCCTTCCGCTGTCCGATCCGGCGCCCGCGAAGGGGCCGCTCGAGCTTGACCACGCGGCATTGCAGCGCGTCCACCAACAGATGCAGGATGGCGCCGTCACGCCGGCCATGAGCCCCTGGGCGGCCGACATCGTGCGGCTGCTCAACGGCGCCCTGGCCACCGAACTGGTCTGTGTGCTGCGCTACAAGCGCCACCACTTCACCGCGACCGGACTCAATGCGCCGGCAGTGGCCGCCGAATTCATGGTGCACGCGAACGAGGAGGCGGGGCACGCCGACCGTCTTGCCGCGCGCATCGTGCAGCTCGGTGGCGAGCCCGATTTCAGTCCCGAGGGGCTGCTTGACCGCAGCCATGCCGCCTATGACGCGGCGCTCGACCTCAAGTCCATGCTGCGCGCCAACCTTCTCGCCGAGCGGGTGGCGGTCGAAGCCTACCGCCAGATGATTGCGCTCGTTGCCGACAAGGACCCGACTACCCGGCGTCTGCTCGAAGACATCCTCGTGGATGAGGAAGAGCACGCCGATGAACTGGCCGGTCTGCTCGAACGCTGACCGGTCTACCGATCCGCCGTCGCGCACGCCGCGCCGACCGGAACCTTCCGTCCATCCATGAAAGGAATCGCCATGAATACCGATCGTATCGAGGGAAACTGGAAGCAGATCAAGGGCAAGGTGCAGGAACAGTGGGGCAAGCTCACCGACGATGACTTCGACGTCATCGCCGGCCGCCGCGAACAGCTCGCCGGCAAGATCCAGGAGCGCTACGGCATCGCCAAGGACGAAGCCGAACGGCAGGTTCGCGAGTGGGAAAAGCGCCTCTGACCGAGGTCGCCGGCGTCGCTTCGGTGACGCCGGCAGGGTAGGGCCGCGGGCGCGGTGTTTGATCCAGGTCGTTGCAGGCGCAGCCGGCCGGGCTACACTGAGCGCCCTTCCGGGCACTCCCCGCAGTGCCCGGAACCCGATCCTCCTTTTCCGACAAGCACAAGAAGAACCGACCTGATACCCGCGCCGTGCAGTCCTTGCACGACGTTTTCCTTCCCGAATGCGCCTCCACCGACTTTTCTGGCTGGTCAGCCTCCTGCTCGCCTGCGCCGTTCTTGGCCTCTCGCTGCGCATCGTCGTGGTCGAATGGTCGCGTGCCGCGCAGGCGCGCAGCGGCCTGGAGGCGATGGAACACCTCGGTCATCTGCTGCTCGCCGCCGAGATGGCGTCGCGCGAGCGCGGGCCGGCCAACGGCGTGCTCGGCGACGACCTGCCCGGTGACCCGGCGAAGCACGAACGGCTGGCGCAGGCGCGAGCGCGCACCGACGATGCCTTCGCCGTGCTGGCGCGCACCGTGGGCACGCCGTCGGTGCCGCGCAACGAGGTGCGTGCGCTGATCGCGCGCGCTGCGCTGCAGCTGGCGCATGCGCGCGAGGCGATAGACCGCACCGCGGCGCTGCCTCGGGCACAGCGCAGTCCGGCCGCCATCAGCGAGGCCATCGGCAAGATGTTCGCGGTGATCGACGACCTGTCGCCGGCGCTGATGCGCCTGACCAACGAGGCGGTGGCTGCCTACCCGCGCGCCGCCGACGCGCTGATCGGCGCGCGCATCGCTGCCGATCTGCGCGAGTACGCCGGCCAGCTCGGTTCGCAGTTCACGGTGGCGCTGACCTCGCGGCAGCCGCTGCGCGACGCCGAACATGTCGAAATCGAACGGCTGCGCGGTCGGGTCGAGCAATTGCGCAAGCTGCTGGTGCAGCGCACCGAAGCCGCACCCGATCGCGTGCCGGTACAGACCGCGACCGCGACGATGCAGCTGCGCTATTTCGAATCCGCCATCCCCTTCGTCGAGGCGCTGACCGTGCACGGTCTGGGCGACGCGCACTACGGCATGGACGCCGCCGGCTTTGCCGCGCGCTACGTGCCGGACATGGATGCCATCGTCGCGCTGCGCGACGTGCTGATGGACGAAGCGCTCGAACAGGCGCGCAGCGGTCATGCCGAGGCGCGCGCGGCGCTGCTGTGGATCGGCGCGGGCAGCGTGCTGACGCTGGGGCTGCTCGCGCTCACGCTGTGGGTGGTGCATCACCGGGTGGTGCGCCCGCTGGAAGAAACCGCCGACCTCATCGTCGCCATTGCCCAGGGCAATCTGCAGCGCACGGTGCCCAAGCCGCGCCATCGCGACGAAGTGGCCGACGTGCTGCAGGCGATCAGCGTGCTGCGCGCCAACAGCATCGCGCGTGTCGCGCTGGAAGATGAGCGCCAGCGCCTGGTCGAACAGCTGCGCGACCAGTCCAACACCGACTTCCTGACCGGGCTGCCGAACCGGCGTGGCTTCTTCACGCTGGCCGAGCGCCACATTCCGAACCAGCAGCGCCACGGCTATCCGGTGGCGGTTGCGCTGTTCGACATCGACCACTTCAAGCAGGTGAACGACGGCTATGGCCACGTCGTGGGCGATGCGGTGCTGGTCGAGGTGGCGCGGCTGTGTGGCGAGCAGAGCCGACGCGGCGACGTGGCGGCGCGCTATGGCGGCGAGGAATTCGTCGTGCTGATGCCGCACACCGACGTCGCCAGCGCCATCCAGCACGCCGAGCGCCTGCGCAGCGCGATCGAGGCGCTGCGCATTCCGCTCGATGACGGCGGCGAACTGCGCATCACCGCCAGTTTCGGTGTCGCCGCCTGCCGGCCGGACGACGATTCGCTCGACGCCGCCATCGCGGCGGCCGACGAGTGTCTATACCGGGCCAAGCGGCAGGGGCGCAATCGCGTGGTGTGCGCCGCTGCCTGAGCGTTGCCGCGTCAGCCGCGGTGCACGGCGCGCAGTTCCTCGACGTCTTCGCTGGCCACCCGCACCACGCGGTTGCGGCCGGCGCGCTTGGCTTCGTACAGCGCCTGATCGGCCAGTCGCACCAACTGGTCCGATGTGTCGTCGTCGGCCGGCACCATGACGGCCACGCCGATGCTGGCCGTCAGCACGCCGAAGGGCGAGCGCACATGCGGCTGGCCGCGCGCCTGCAGTGCGGCACAGACGGCGTGGGCGGTAGCGAGCGCACCGTCGGCATCGACACCCGGAATGATGAAGGCGAATTCCTCGCCGCCATAGCGCGCCACCAGATCGGTGGAGCGGCGCACATGCGCGTTGATCACCTCGGCCACCAGGCGCAGGCAGTCGTCACCGGCGAGGTGGCCGTAGTGGTCGTTGTAGGGCTTGAACAGATCGACGTCGAGCAGGCACAGCGCCAGCGGTTCGCCGCTGCGCCGCGCGCGTGCCCATTCGGCTTCCATCGTTTCGTCGAAGCGGCGGCGGTTGGCGATGCCGGTCAGGCTGTCGGTGGCGCTCAGCTCGGCCAGTCGGCGGTTCGACGCTTCAAGTTCGATCGTGCGTTCGCGCACCTTGTCTTCGAGCTCATGCGCCAGCGCGCGCTGTTCGCGCAGCAGGATGGACAGCCCCATGCCGATGATGCTCAGCGTCAGGATGTACTCCTGCGCGCGCAATATGGTGTCGTGCGGCGACGCCGCGCCGAAGGGCTGGTGTCCGGTGGTGACCGACCACGCCGCGCCGAGCGCGATCAGCGCCACCGTCAGCGCGGTGCAGCGCGTGCCGCAGCGCACCGCCACCCACAGCAGCGGCAGCAGCAGCAGGTGCGGCGTCAGCGCGACGTGAAAGGCGGCGCCGGCATTGACCGGCTGGGTGAACAGCAGGGCGGCGAAGGCCAGCGTCAGCGCCATCATCGCGATGCCCGCCGGGCCACCGCGTGCGCCCTCCGGGTCGCGTCGCAGGAAGGCCAGCAGCAGCGGCGTGTAAATGAGCAGCCCGAGCGCGTCGCCGAACCACCACAGCAGCGTCAGGGTCGAGTAGGGCGCGCTGACCCGGTCCAGCGTCATCAGCACGACACCGGCCAGCAGCGAGGCGCCGAGCGACCCGAGCAGCGGTCCGGCCAGCAGGAAGCGGCCGAAGTCGTGGATGCGTTCGAGGCCCGGTGAAACGCCGAGCCGGCGCATCAGCAGATAGGTGAAGGCCACCTCGGACAGATTGCACAGACTGACCAGCGTTGCCTGCAAAGGCGGGAAGGCGGGGATGTTCGCGTAGATGTCGGACGCCAGTACCAGCGCTGCCATCCAGCCGCCGCGCGCGCCCTGCCAGTGCAGCAGCGCGGCCAGCAGTACCGCATTCGGCAGCCACACCACGACCTCGTTCTCCGGCGACATCGCGAGCGACATCGTCAGCTTCACGCTGGCGAAGTGCAGCAGCGGCAGCAGCAGGAACACGCGCCAGTCGGGGCGCGACGGAAGCGCAGCGGAAGTCGGAGCAATGAGGGCCACAGCGTCTCGGGGGCGTCGGGTGCTCAAGGCGCGCCAGCATGCCCGAACAGCCGGCCCGTGGCGAGACATGCGACGAAAAGTCACCGTCCGGGGGTGGCCCACTGGCGGAAAAGGAGGCGGGGAGAAGGCGGCCCGGTTGACTCGGGATTCACCGTCAAGCCATTGATCCGCCGAACAAACGTCAGCGGGGCGGCGTAAGCCGGACCGTCGCGGTGCACGCCCGGGCCGGGGCGGATGGCAGGCTGCCACATCCAGAAAATCTTTAGCCGGATATTCCACGCCCGATGCCTGTCCATCCTACTGGACCGCAACCGGGGAGGAGACCGACATGAAGAAATCAACGGCGGCAGTTTCGGCAGTGGTGGTGATTGTGGCCGGCGTGGGCGGTTATCTTTACTGGCAGCAGCGCGAGGCGGCGCCCGCCGATGCGCCGGCCCCGGTCGAGGCGCCCGTCGCCGCGGCACCCGAGGTTCCGGCGCCTGCGGCCGAGCCGGCGCCACACTACCCGATCGCCGCGCCGGAAGTCGCAGACGCTGCAGGTGCCGAGGTCGATCCGGACGCGAAACTGCTGGCTGCGTTGCGCGCGCTGTTCGGCGCCTCGGTCGACACGCTGTTCAACACGACGGACATCGTCCGGCGCATCGTCGTGACCATCGACAACCTGCCGCGCGAGAAGGTGGCGCGCCGCCTGATGCCGGTGAAACCGGTGCCCGGCCCGATGGTCGTCGCCGGCAGCGGCGACGCGCGGGTGCTGGACGAATCCAACGCCGCCCGCTACAGCAGCTATATCCACCTGGTCGATACCGTGCCGACCGCCGCCGTGGTCGATGCCTACGTGCGCAACTACCCGGCGTTCCAGCAGCGCTACGTTGAACTGGGCTACCCGGACGGCTACTTCAACAATCGCCTGGTCGAGGTCATCGACCACCTGCTGGCCGCGCCCGAACCCGCCGGCCCGCTGCGCCTGGCGCAGCCCAAGGTGCTCTACACCTTTGCCGACCCCGAGCTGGAAAAGCTGTCGGAAGGGCAGAAGATCCTGCTGCGCATGGGCCCGGACAATGCTGCGCGAGTGAAGGCCAAGCTGCGCGAGATCCGGGCTGCGGTAACGAAGCAGGCGCCGGGCGGGTAACCGACCCGATGCGCTTACAGCAAGAGCGGTCTGCTGACGCGGCCAGCATCGAAGCCCGCGGACCGCGGAGGCCGAGTCGCGGTCAGAAGACCGCTCCTACAGGAGGAGTCGCGCGACCGGCGGCCGGAGCCGTGGCCGGTGTTTTGTGGGAGGGGTCTTCTGACCCCGACAGCGGCCGTGATCTGCAACGGCCGCATCGCGACTAAAGGTCGCTCCCACAAGGATCGCTTCCTGTTCGGCGCCGGAGCAGGGTTCTGTTGGAACGAGCTTGCTCGCGATTGCGGCGGTGATCGAGGCCAGCGGCAAGCACCCGCCGGGTCGCGGCCAAGGCCGCTCCCACAGGGTCTGTGTCCGATTCGCAGCCGGGACCCTGGTTCTGTGGGAGGCGTCTTCTGACCCCGACAGCGGCGGTGATCTGCAACGGCCGCATCGCGACCAGAGGTCGCTCCCATAAGGACCGCTTCCTGTTCGGCGCCGGAGCAGGGTTCTGTGGGAGCGAGCTTGCTCGCGATTGCGGCGCTGATCGAAGCCAGCGGCAAGCACCCGCCGCATCGCGGCCAAGGCCGCTCCCACAAGGATCGCACCCGACCTATGGCGGGGACGCGCTCGGGCGTTCTCCGTCAGACGCAGCGGGCCAGCAGGGCGACGACTTCGGCCTGACGGTGGGTGCCGGTCTTGGCAAGAACGCGCTTGAGGTGGGAGCGGACCGTCGCCAGACCGATGCCCAGCCCGGACGCGATTCCTTCCAGTGAGCGCCCCTGCGCCAGCGCCGCGGCGACTGCGGCTTCGGTCCGTGTAAGGTCGAACAGCGCGCGCAGCTTCTCCAGATCGGTCGGCGCCTCCGGGTCGCGGATGAACACCAGCGCGGCTGGCCCGCGGTCGCCGAACACCGACAGCGACGGGCGCAGCGGCGCGATCTCGAGCACCAGCGGCAGCCGACCCATACGCGGAACGCACAGCGCGGCCCCGGCATCGCCCGGCTCGCCCTGCGCGACATCGACCGCCGCGCGCACCCGTGCCGACAGCGCATCGCGCAGCGCCGGTTGCCGCAGAACGAGGCATCCGCCATGCACCGCCAGTTCGGTGTTACCGCGCAACAGCGCGTCCGCCATCGCGCTGGACAGCATGACGCGGCAGCGCGCATCGACCACGATCACGCCGGTATCGACGCGGTCGAGTGCCTGCAGTGCGGTGGCATGCGCCTGCGACAGCGCCGACAGGCGCCGACCCAGCCGCAGCGCGCGCTGCAGGTGCGGCAGCAGCAGCGCGACCTTGCGGCGCTCGACTTCGGTATAGGCGCCGGCTTCGCGCGTGCGATGGATGCCCAGCACGCAGATGACCCCATCGGCCGCCTGGAACACCGCGCCCAGCATGTGGTGGATGTCGAGATGACGTAGCCATTCCTGGTAGAAGCCGCTGCGCGCCTGCTCTTCGGGCGTCACCAGATCCTCGTCGGTGATGACCCGTGACAGCCCGTGAGCGACCGAGCGCTCGACCCACAGATCGCGCCGGTGCCAGTCCTCGGCCCAGGCCCGGTCGCGCTCCGCGACCACCAGATTGTCGGTGCATTCGAGCAGATCCACCCGCGCGCCGTCACCGTGCAGCTTGATGACCGTACTGGTCGAATCGAGCGCCTGTGCGGTGCGCGTTGCGGTGCCCGGCCACAGGCTGCTGTCCAGCGCGGCGTCGTAGTAATGCGCGATCAGCGCCGACAGGCGGGCGTCGGCAAGTTCCGGTGAGGACATGGGTGACGCCTCCATGAGCGGGTTTCTCCCCTGTTTGGGGGGCGCAAGCGCCCCGTACGGATTTCTACCATAGCGCACCGGCATCGCACGACGCGAACCTCACGGCGGCGATGCGACCGCCGGGATCGAATGACAGGAGCCCTTCCATGCAGACACGAGCCGTTCTTTTTCGCCTCGCCCTGGCCGGCGCGCTGATCGCCGGAGCCTTGCCCGCGCAGGCGCAGAACGCCACCACCCCCGCCGCGAAGCTCGACATCGCCGGCGTGCGCATCGGCATGACCGAAGCCGAAGCCGTCAAGGCCGTGCAGTCCTTCGACGCCAGCGCGAAGCTGAAGCGCACCCTCGCCACCTTCTCCTACTTCGACGGCGTGAACTCGCTGGAGTCGCCGGAATTCCTCGACCAGATCGGCGTCACGATGGCCGGCTCGGGCATCGGCATCTGGTTTGCCAGCCCGCCGGCAGAACCGCGCGTCATCGCCGTCATGCGCCGCGCTTCGGCGCCGCAGCCGCCGGGCAGCGAACAGATGATGTCGTCGCTGGTCGCGCGCTACGGCCCTTATGCCGCACGCACCCCGCCGGTGGCCGGCGGTCGCGCCGTCGTGCACTGGAGCGAGGAAGGCAAACCCCAGTGCAGCGTGGACAAGGATCGCAAGGGCCAGCGCATCCCCTGGAACAACGCCATGGGCACGCTGCTGCAGCCGGGTGCGGTGAAGGTGCTGGAACAGTACGCACGGCAGCGCGTGCCGCATCTGGTCGACGCCCTCGGCCCCAAGCCGGACGTCGCCCGCTGCGGCATCGTGCTGCGCTATGAATGGAACAACGAGCCGGTGCAGAACTTCGAAGCCTGGCTGGTCGATCAGGGCGGCATGGTCGCCAGCAGCCGCAGGTCTGCCGAGTGGGTGGAACAACTGAAGGCCGAGGCGGTGCGCAAGCTGAAGGGGCAGGGGGCGGCGCCGAAGTTCTGACGGGGCGGTGTGTGCCGCTCGTATCGAGTGGCGCGCCCGCGCAGATGCCACGTCGGCACGGGTCACTCAGAACCCACTTCCGATGCCGGATATGCGACTGCAAGAGCACGATCCGGAGAAACCAGACTATCGCTCCGTCTTGATTATCGGGGAGTCAATATATGGAGTTAGAGACCCTCACCAGACTGCCTCTTCGAATTCTTTTGGTCATCCTATGCACTGCGACGCTCCTCAAGCGACACAAAGCGGCGCCAGACGCTCGCAACAGTCAACACAACAGCACTGGCGACCCAAAGGTAGAAACCCCACGTGTACTCATAGATGCGCTGGCAGCCGCCCCCCCCTTTGTTAGCCGGAATACAGAGAGAGTTGAAGCGAAAGGTATCTAGCATGAGGATGAGTGAGCCAATTGACCACCACGGCGAAGAAGCTACCTTCTCCAGCGTGAGTGAGATCCACGCAACGATGATCGCTAAATTTGCCAGTCAGGCCGCGCACAGAAAATACACTCCCAGCCATCCGATCCCGAGGAATTCCAGTCCGGATACGAGCGTACGTCTGACCTCGAAAGGGTATGCCCCCACCACTGCCGCGGGCAAACTCAAACTCGCTAAGTACAGCGTCACGCTCACAGCCACGGCACCGTATGTCGTGCGTCGCACTACGTCTTCTTTGGACATGTGAGGCCTAACGATGCGCGAGAAATACCCCGTTGCAGGGCGGATGGTTGCTGCCGGCCTTCGGCGGTACGAAGTTGTTCATCATCGTTTCAGTTCCGCGATCGCCGTTTGATAGTCGCTCCCTGAGGGCCATCCCCGTCGCTGCCGGGCGTTCTCGAAAAACCAAACCGGGGGTAGATCACGGTTTTCTAAGTCAGTGTTCGAAAAGTTCTTGAATGAAAACGTGGCACGTCTTCTCATGTGGAATGACCGGCCACACGGCGTCGGCTGGAGGGGTGCTGCCATTACTTTCCGAACCAACCCTTCGCTTTGGCAACGTTTACCCGCTTCGTATCAAGGACAAACCCGATTTCCCGCTTCTCAAACCGCTCTTCCAGCACGTCGGCCCCCTTCTTGAGCTTGAGGTCCATTTCCTCTTTGTACAGCGGCGTCAGCACATAGAACGAAATCATGTCCCCGGACTTTGCCCGGAGCTGGAAGAAGTCTTTGGGCAGTGAATACGGTGGCGTGAGCATTGCGCCGACAAAACCCGTATTTGCGATGGGCTCCGGCGGGTCCCCATTGGGAATCGAATGCCCCCACCCGATCCACGTCTTGTACTCATGGGGCAGGCGCCCGATCATCTTGAGCCACCTTACCGGCCAGTAGTTCGCTTCGTTCTTGAGCGATTCCTGGTCGAGAGGCCAGTCACGCGGCAGAGCGATAAGAAGCTCAACCCTTCGGAACTTCTGCATGCCCTCAGGAACATTCATCGGTTCGTCGCTTACACCGCTGGTCACCAGCACGTGATAGGGACGCTCCGCCGTAGCAGGAACGATCAGCACATCAAGATGGACCAGATCGGACAGGACTTCGTGGTAGACGGACTCAATCTTCCCGATGTACTTCTCGACGTGAGCTTCCACCTCTTCCAGGTTTTCTCCGGGGTGCCGTGGAGCGGTCCGTTCCGGGCCGCGCGGCTTGTGGCGATAGATGGGACTGCCGGATTCGGATCTCTCTTCTTCGTGCGACATGGTCCCCTTCCTGTCGGCGGAATGGACGGTTGGTACTGCTGCGAGCATCGCTACAAACAAGAACACTGCGGTGAGGTATTTCATGACGGCTCGCGTGGAGGTGCGCGGCCTGCGCTGCCTTTCGCGCAGGTCCGCACGACAGCAGGGTCAGCCCTTTCGGGCAAGGATTCCATACACATGGTAAGGGGCCTCGGAGACAACTAACTGCTCTGGAATGGGTTCGGTGTTTCCGTTCAGATGCACGTCGAGCCCATCGAAATTTCCCTTTGCATCCGCATAGACGATGAACTCAAGGGACGCGCCGGGTGGCTGCTCTGCCGGGAACTCAGCGAGAAAGACAGCCTGACCTCTCCCGGAAGGCGGAGCGATTGGAGCGGCTTGCGTTCCCTCCTCAATAACTATGTTGAAACTGTTACAACCACACTCAGAAAGGCGTGTGATCTTCCCGGCGTTGAATTGCGCGAGAAGCGCTTCGCCAGCAACGAACTCAGGGCATTTCGCAATGAACTTTGTCCAGTGAGCGGCGGTTTCGGCGCTGTTCGTGATGAGAGGACTAACGCTGAAAATCGGGAAATATATGCGAGTCGAAATAGCGATAGGACTATGATTATGTCGCCCCACCAGAGATTCAGATTGCCGAAAATGTGGTCGGTCCCCTATTGTTCGATGCGCTCTCTGAAATATATGGGGTCTGACCCCAATAATGCACGTTATTGCTATTGATGAGGGTCTGTGTACGAATGGTTTGGCATCAGCTACGCCACTGGGGAAGTTTCATTGGTGCGTCAAAATTTCACGAAACCGAGATCCTCAAGCCATTTCACCCATACCAATACGCCGCTGCCATAACGCCTCATTGACGCTTCTGAAACGTCCATCTGAAAGCGTGTCTCGAACGTCTGGCCAACCTCGAAGCCACCAACATCGCAGAACTTTCCCTTTAATTCTAGGGCGACACGTACAGTCGGTTGCGCCAAGACGCTCAATGCCAGCCACGCCTCCTCGCTTCCGCTACGTGGACGGTCGAGCAAGACGGGATCAACGGTCGAGGTCACAAGTCGCAATGCTCGAAGAACATAGAGTGCGTTTCGATCCGATGGCTCGCGGCGGTAAACGGGTTCGCGCAGCCTTTTTACCACCTCGAGAACTCGACTTGGCGGAGCCTCTCCAAGAAAAAATCTTCTCCCCTTACGGCGGCGTCCCTCGGCGCGAAACTGGCTGAGATCGATTGGTGCTCCTTGATCTACCCGGTGCGTAACGAGATCAGCGCTATCGACAGTCAAGATGCCCAATGACTGGAGCCATAGAACCATTCTCCTAGAGATCGCTGCGATAGTCTTCTTAGCGTACTCGTCGGTCGAGAATTCGTGCGACCAAAGGCTAATAAGCGTCACTAGGGGTACTTGACGAAAGCCCTTGCCGTGAGTGTCGATTGCCTTTCGAAGAAGCGCATGTGATCCGAAGAAACGAAACGCTGCGCCAAGTGAATCGCGGACGGAGGTATGTAGCAGTCTAAGGCGCTCGTTCTTCCTGTCGTAGGAGCACACGCCCATCATGACCAAATCTCTTGCCACATTATCAATTGTTCCCGACTGCAGCCCCAGTTTGCCGCCAAGTTTGGAGATGGCGGAAATGGTTGAACAAGCCTCAATCACTAACTTGGCAGTGTTTGGCGAGGAAACCGGTACGTATCGAGCGGGTATAGCAGGCACCTGCTTGGAAAGAACAAAGTCACGAAAGATATCCCAGTAAAGAACTAGCTTTCCCGAGTTTCGAACAACTAATCTTCGGTGAATGAGCGAGTCAACAGTCTGGTCTCCAAACTGATCGACAACCTTAAAGTGATCTGCCGGAGAGTCGCCGGCGATCCGCTCTAAACAAGCGATTTGCCTATGGTCAAGATCTGCAAGATCTTTGTTGAAGAGCGCTTCAACATCCAACGCTCTATTCAACAATTCACGCTGTGCTGCAGGTCTTGATTGTAAAACCTGAAAGACGTGGACGCACAATTTCTTTAATAGCCAAGGATAACCTTGGCAGTGTTCGCCTAGAAGGCGTCTCAGTCCATGTTCAATTGGTGCGTTTACTTCTTGGGAAAGCCGGCCTAATAGCTTTGAGATGTCACTCTTTGAGAATAGAGGTAGCTCGAACTCACGACGACGGTCCGAGAAGGAGTGCCAGACGTGGTAAGCAGGATGATCGGTCGGTATTGAACCATCTGTCTTCCACGAGAACCCAAGAACGATGGCCTCGTCAGCAGACTCCACGGCTGCGCAAAGCATTCGGATCTGAACGAAGAGTTCCGCGAGTTCTTGTTTGGTAGTTATTTCTTCGAACTGATCGAAGAAGAGCACGATTACTTTCTGCTTCTCTTTCAGTTCCTTAAGAATCTTCTGTGTGGATTCGTCGCTAAAGGGCTGACCGGCGGATGCAACTCTGCACGTCGCCCCTGGCTCAGCGACGAAGCCGGACGCAATGGCCTCGTCTAGGCACCGCTTTAGTGCCAGTTCTGGGTAACGAGGTGAACTCGCAGTGCGACAGTCGACCGCGTACAAGAAGACTCGCTCCCTGTTGCGTCCTTGTTGGCATACAGATCTGAGTTTGACCAAGAAGGAACTCTTTCCCCAGCCTGAAGGGGCCTTTATGGCTAATAGGCGTGTTAAGGACTGACCGGTTCTTACGTCGTCGAAGTAGTGCACGATGTCTTTAAGAAGCTCATCTCTTCCAACGAAGTCTTCCGCCCGTGCTGGCCGGTAGTCGGACCAGTCGTCTGCAACAGGTACCGGCGCGATGCTGTCAAGTTCCTCGCGAAGGGACGTGTCGGCGAGAGTTGTAAGGGCTAGAAGGTCGTCTCCGCCGGAGACCCATTCCAACGACTTCAAATTCGAGTCGCGTGATGAAAGCTGCTGTAGCAGAGCAGTGTTGCTAACTGGAGCTCCATCACTCGCACTAAACGCAAGAACAGTGTCAGCAACACCTGATTTTGGACCGATCGCAGATACTGCCCAGTACTCCCCAAGATCGGTAATGCAGAGTGTGTAACTGCTCAGGACGATGTGCGAGGGCGGGAGGCGTAAGGTATCCGCTGCAATGATCTGGCCTGTCGACACTAGAAGGTCGATGAGTTGAACAGGCTCCCAGACTCGCAGACGCTCGCGCTTCTCAGGGCTCTTTAGACGGTGCTGCTCAACAAGACCAGTTGCATCCTTGCCGAGTCGGCCGGTTGTGATTAGCCAGCCGGACTTGTACTCCTCGTTAAATGCAAGGTTGCCCATCAGCTTAGTTAGAACGTCGGCGGTTATGGTTTTGTCTCTATACGCTTTGCATTCGACAAGAACTTGGGTGCCGGTCTGTTTGTCTTGTGCGATTACATCGATCTCGCAGCCTGTGACCCGCACGTTTGTTCGAATATGCTCGTACTGCAAGGCGGTCAGAACGCGCTTGACCAAGTCTTCAAGAAGGGCGCCGCGCTCGGTGCTCGAGTCCCCTTCCTTAACTGTCACTTCGATGTGAACATCTGCCACCTACCTGCTCCCGTTCGCACAACTCTTTAGGTTGATGAATGCCTCACCCTTTTGCACAACTCTGACATCGGGTTCTATATTTAATTTTCTAAGATTAGTGTGGCGTCTGCTCATGGCATGAACAAACCCGAAACCGGATACGCCACCCGATGACACCCAGCGGAGCGTAGCTCATGGCGCGAATCTCCCTCCTTGCATCATCCGTTTGGCCGGTTGGGCGACGTACTTTTTGCGCCGCGACCGCGGGTTTCAGTCCCGTCCGGGGCTCAAAAAAATAGGGCCTGTCTTCCGACAGGCCCTTCTTCATTCATCGGCGATGCACCCTCCCGGACGCAGGCGTCAGCCGCAACTCCCCACCGCCCCGCAGGCGGTGCAGAAATCGCAGCCGTCCTTGCGGATCACCGACTGGTTGCCGCATTCATTGCACAGCGCGCCCTGCATCAGCTTGGGTTCGTCGTCGCCGCGCGGGGCTTCGAGGATGCCCATTTCGCGGGTGGGGTAGCCGTCCTCGTCGAGGATGCCCAGCATGGCGTAGCGGTGGATGATGAGGCGGGCGACGTAGGCGACAGTCGAGGGCCAGTTCTGCTGGCGGCGGGTGCCGGGCACGAAGGCCATGAAGTCGCCCAGCGGTTCCGGGTAGCTGATGAGCTTGCGCAGCTTCATGCCTATCCAGGCCGGGTCCATCACGCGCATGTCGAGCGCGAGGATGCGGGTGAGGCCGTCGAGCGCGCGCGGGTAGTTGCCGGACAGCCACACCGAGTAGGGGCGGGTTTCGCCGCCGGGCAGCGTGATTTCCTTCAGGCCGAGCACGAAGTCTTCGCTGGTGGCCGGATTGCTGATGTCCACCGTCCAGCTCAGCGTGCCGTCGGTGCCGGTCTTCGGTTCCTGCACGGCGAACAGGGTGTCGAGCACCGGCGTCGGCGCTTCGCGCTCGAGCGCGCCCAGCTTGTCGCAGCGATAGCGGATGACATTGGCGAAGGCGGCGACCACGCCCGGCATGCGGCGGTGTTCGCCGGTCGGCGGGAAGGGCAGGTCGAAGCTGGCGTCGCCGACGGTCTTGGCGAGCACGTCGAGCTTGAGCTTGAGCCAGCCCGGATCGTTGGCGCGCATGTCCATCGACAGCGTCTTGGCGACGGCGCCGAGGCCGCGCGGCTGGTTGGCGCCATTGACCCACACTTCGAAGGGCAGCGGCTGGATGCGGCCGTCCGGGCCTTCGTTCTCGGTGTGGCCGACGAAGAGCGCGAATTCGCCGCCCGGCGTCTTCAGCATATAGGTCCAGCTCGGGTTGCCGTCGCTCATGTCCGGCCGGCCGGGCCAGCGCAGGCTGGCCAGCACCGGCGCCGGCAGCGCGCCGATCGACAGGCGCTGGTTGGCGCCGCCAGTGACCAGTTCGACGTCGTGCGGCTGCTTCTTCTCTTCGCTCTTCGGGGTCTCGACCGACAGCACGCTGCCGAGCACGCTGTTCGGGCGGTAGGTGGCGAGGCCCTTGAGGCCGGCTTTCCAGGCCGCGAGGTAGAGGTCCTCGAAGTCGGCGTAGGGGTAGTCGGCCGGCACGTTCACCGTCTTCGAAATCGAGGTGTCGATGTAGGGCGCGACCGCGGCCACCATGTCCTTGTGCGCGGCGGCGGAAATTTCCAGCGCTGTGACGAACCAGGGCGGCAGCTTGTCCATGTCGCCGCCGAGGTGCTTGTACAGGCGCCAGGCGTAGTCCTCGACCGCGTATTCCTTGAAGGTGCCGTCGGCCATGCGCTTCTTGCGCGTGTAGGTCCAGGAGAAGGGCGGTTCGATGCCGTTGCTGGCGTTGTCGGCGAAGGCCAGCGAAATGGTGCCGGTGGGCGCGATCGACAGCAGGTGCGAATTGCGCAGGCCGTGCTTGCGGATCTGCTCCTTCACCTCGGCCGGCAGGCGCGACGCGAAGTTGCCGCCCGACAGGTACATGTCGGCGTTGAACAGCGGGAAGCTGCCGCGCTCCTTGGCCAGCTCGACCGAGGCGAGGTAGGCGGCGTCGCGCATCACTTCGGAAATGCGCGAGGCCATCAGCCGCGCCTCCTGCGAGTCGTAGCGCTGGCGCAGCATGATGAGGGTGTCGCCGAGGCCGGTGAAGCCGAGGCCGACGCGGCGCTTGGCCATCGCTTCGTCATGCTGCTGTTGCAGCGGCCAGTGCGTCACGTCGAGCACGTTGTCCAGCATGCGGATGGCGACCGCCACCACTTCGCGGAAGCCGTCGAAGTCGAATTCGGCGGCTTCGGAGAAGGGCCGCTTCACGAAACGCACCAGATTGATCGAACCCAGATCGCAGCAGCCATAGGGCGGCAGCGGCTGTTCGGCGCAGGGGTTGGTCGCCTCGATGCGCTCGCAGTAGTAGAGGTTGTTGTCGCGGTTGATGCGGTCGAGGAAGAGGATGCCCGGCTCGGCATGGTCGTAGGTCGAGCGCATGATCTGGTCCCACAGATCGCGCGCACGCGGCTTGGCGTAGACCCACAGGCCGTCCTCGCGCTGGTAGGCGCCGGCCGCCTTCAGGTCGGGTGCCGGTTCGGCCTTGTGCACCAGGTCGACCGTGGTGTCGGCTTCGACCGCCTTCATGAACACGTCGGTCACGCCGACCGACACGTTGAAATTGGTCAGGTCGCCGCCGTCCTTGGCGTGGATGAACTGTTCGATGTCCGGGTGATCGCAGCGCAGCACGCCCATCTGGGCGCCGCGGCGGCTGCCGGCCGATTCCACCGTTTCGCACGAGCGGTCGAACACGCGCATGTAGCTGACCGGGCCGGAGGCGCGCGACTGCGTGCCGCGCACGCGGGCGCCGACCGGGCGGATGCTGGAGAAGTCGTAGCCGACGCCGCCACCACGGCGCATCGTTTCGGCGGCCTGGGCCAGCGCGGTGTAGATGCCGGGGCGCTCGTCCTCGATTTCGGTGATCGAGTCGCCGACCGGCTGCACGAAGCAGTTGATCAGCGTGGCGGTGAGGTTGGTGCCGGCGGCCGAGCTGATGCGGCCGGCGGGCACGAAGCCGCGGTCCTGCGCTTCGAGGAACTTCGCTTCCCAGTGCGCGCGGCGGTCTTCCGCCTCGGCCTGGGCCAGCGCCTTCGCCACGCGGCGGCGCACTTCGGCGACGGTGGTTTCGCCGCCCTTGGCGTACTTTTCGATCAGCACTTCGCCTGAAATTTCCTGCTCCGGCAGGCAGGCGATTTTTTCCTCTTCGGTCAGTGGGACAAGATCGATCTGTTGCATGTGTGGGCTCCTCCCTGACGTGAATCTTTCGATTCTAGGCCGCTGATACGAGGTCGGACAGCCTTGACAGGGGCGCGTTCCGGCGGTCGTCCGCGCCCCTGCTGGCATTGGCTGCGATGCCCACGGCCGGGCGGGCGATTGCGGTGCACCATGACAATGCGAGGGCGCGGGGGTGGGGAAAGACGTGGCGGTAATTACCTCTGGTCACGGGCGGCACTCCTTTTGAGAGCAGTCTTGGCCGCGTCACGGCCGTCGTTGTCCGCCGGCTTCGATGCCGGCCGCTGTCGGGGTCAGAAGACCCCTCCCACAGAACATCGGCTCCGACCGCCGACCGGGCGCGGTTCCTGTGGGAGCGGCCTTGGCCGCGATGCGGCCGCTGCTGTCCTCAGGCTTCGATGCAGGCAGCTGTCGGGGTCAGAAGACCCCGCCCACAGAACCCCGGCTCCGACCGCCGATCGGGCACGGTTCCTGTGGGGAGCGGCCTGGGCCGCGACGCGGCCGCTGCTGTCCGCAGGCTTCGATGCAGGCCGCTGTCGGGGTCAGAAGACCCCCCCCACAGAACATCGGCTCCGACCGCCGATCGGGCGCGGTTCCTGTGGGAGCGGCCTTGGCCGCGATGCGGCCGCTGCTGTCCTCAGGCTTCGATGCAGGCTGCTGTCGGGGTCAGAAGACCGCTCCCACAGAACATCGGCTCCGACCGCCGACCGGGCGCGGTTCCTGTGGGAGCGGTCTTCTGACCGCGACTCGGCGGTTGCAGGCCGTCGGCTTCGATTCAGGCTGCTATCGCGAGCAAGCTCGCTCCCACGGGGTCGGCGTCAGCCGTGCAGGACGCGGTTGCTGCGCCGGGCGAAATAGAACCACTCATTGCCCGGTGTGGCGCCGGGATTCGGGAACACGATGAAGCCGTCGCGCTGGGCGCGCACTTCGCTGCCGTCCTCGCGCGTGCCGAT
>NZ_JCANOT010000043.1:0-1440 GCF_059552495.1 Methyloversatilis sp. S146-33 | reverse complement strand
TCAACTTCTGCTTGTCGTCGCCGAACGCAATTGAAATGACGGCGAACAGCGCCAGCGCCCGTCGCGCAATGGCACCGGCATCTCGGATTTCGTCTTCCGGTCCTTCGTCGAAATAAGGTTCTTCCATTTGATATCTAACGTGAAGATGAGCGGACGCCGAAGGCGGTCCGCTCCAATGACAGGTTATGCAGTCGGCTCACGATTGCGCCAACGCCTCGCGGGCAACGGCTGAAACCCCTTCGGCAAGCTCGGCAGGCGTGGGCAAGAATGCAATGCGTTCTAGATCGGGTCGAATTGCCAACCTCAGTTCCGCCGATTGAGCCACGACCGTTTCGATGAGATGGAACTTCCATGTTTCGTCTTCGCCCGCCAGCACGCGACGCACATAGGGTGCGAGCGGGCCGCCAACTTTCGCTAGCGCAGGAGCAAGGATTTGCGCCACCGGCCAATTGGCATCCTGCACCCACGCCAGCAGTTGTTCCGCGACGGGCTCAATCTTTGACCAGCCCGCCAAGGCCGCAGAACTCGCCGTAGCAAGGTCAAACTTATCGCGCGGAATTAATAGCCGGTCAGGCTGCATAACGTTCGACATGAGCGGCATGCCACGGCTTGCCGGGGGCATGTCCGCTCGATGGAGGGGTTAGGCGCCACCCGCGGCCCCTTGCTGCTTCTGCAGAAGCACTTGCTCCAACCTTCTAGCGAGGTCGTGAACCCACAGCGCAGCTTCATTGGTGCTCGCGAGGGGACGGGGGTCACCCTGCTGCCCAAAGAACGGCCGGAGCTCCTTGAACGGCACCTCCGGACTCAGCTTCTTGAACATCGCAATGCAACCGGAACAGTATTCAACGAACCCGAAGACAATCTCAGAAACTACATTGTCCGGTTCGAACTCATCGATGAGGTACTGGTAGCGCTCAAGGACGCTGTCTTCGAGTGACTTCAACGGTTGCTTCAGAAGGCGCCTAACGTTTGAGTTCACCCGAGGGCAGAAGCGGGCGAAGCCCGCTGTGGCACTTCGGGTGCAACGAAGGGTTAGGCAGCACGGTCACTTGGTGCGGCCGCCAGGTGTGCGGATGAACTGCGGGAGATCACCGTAGCGCTCCTTTAACGCAAGCCAAGTCTCGTACCAGAGATTCTTGGATGCAAGAGGCCGGCAGAGTAGTGCTCGCTCGCTGCCGCGCACTAAGTACATAGCACCGTCAACGAACTCTACGGTGAGGCGAAGACGATAAGCATTGCGCATCACCTCTGACTGGTAGTGCGCCTCGCGGTCTTGGCGTTCCGCCATGCAGTGCTGCCTAACGACGCTGTAGAAATACCCCATCTCGGGGCAAGCGCTTGCTTCCGGCCGTCGCCGGTTCAAAGTTGTTCATCATCGTTTCAGCCTTCCGATCTTCGTTTCATCGTCGTCCCCTGACGTGTGCCGTGGCCGTTGCCGTG
>NZ_JCANOT010000042.1:0-147218 GCF_059552495.1 Methyloversatilis sp. S146-33 | reverse complement strand
CCCTGGCGCGGCTCACCGCCTTGATCAAACGGTTCGAACAGCGTATCGCCTCGCTGATCAACGAAAGCGGATGGACAGAGCCGTACCGGCGCATCCTGAAGATCGAAGGCGTCGGCGCCCTCACCGCCGCCGGCCTGTGCGCGGTGTTCCATCGCGCCCCCTTCAGTGGCGCGGACGCCTTCATCGCCTTCCTCGGCCTGGACGTCAGCGTGCGCGATTCGGGCAAGAAGACCGGACGCCGTGCGCTGAGCAAGAAGGGCGATTCGGAGATGCGTCGCCTGCTCTACAACGCCGCCATGGCGGCTAGCCGATCCACGACCTGGCAGCCGTTCTACCAGCACATGCTCCAGCGCGGATTCAGCCGCACCCAGGCGCTTGTTGCGCTGGACCGAAAACTCGCGCGCGTTGCCTTCTCACTGATGAAGAACGCCGCAGACTATGTCCCGAAACAACACGAAAACGCTTGCGGCGGAACATAGAATCTCCCACAAGAAGCCCTCCCGGATCTTTGCCGGAGCGGTGCTTTCGTGGGAGCGAGCTTGCTCGCGATGCGGCCGCCGCAGTCCGCCGGCTTCGATGCAAGCCGCTGTCGGGGTCAGAAGACCCCTCCCACAGAAGCCCGGCTCCTGACCGGGCAGCGGGTCAGGGGCAGTTCCTGCGGGAGCCGCCCCGTCTACTTCGCGCCCCACAGCTCGCGCAGGCGCGCGTCCCGGCCGCAGCTCCAGCGGTAATAGGTGTAGCGCGCGGGATTCTTCCGGTAGTAGTCCTGGTGATAGTCCTCGGCCGGGTAGAAGGTGTCCGCCATATGGATCTCGGTCACGATGGGCGCCTTGAACGGCTTGCTCTTTTCCAGCGCGGCGAGCGAGCGACGGGCGGCGTCGAGTTGGGCCGCATCGTGGGCGAAGATGGCGGTGCGGTAGGGCGTGCCGATGTCGCAGAACTGACGGTTCTTCGCGGTCGGGTCGATGCTGTGCCAGAACACGTCGAGCAGTCTGTCGTAACTCACCTTCGCCGGGTCGTACTCGATCTGCACCGCTTCGGCGTGACCGGTGGCGTGCGATGACACCTCCTCGTAGCTCGGATGGGCGGTCTTTCCGCCGGTGTAGCCGGAAGTGGTCTTGAGCACGCCGTCGACCTTGTCGAAATCCGCCTCGACGCACCAGAAGCAGCCGCCGGCGAAGGTGGCGCGGGCGGTGGTCTGCGCCGTTGCGCCGCCGCTCAGCGCCAGCAATGCAACGAGTCCGGCCAGCGTGCGCAGGGTGATCATGCCGCCGCCGGCGCGAAGCGCAGCGCCACGCCGTTGTTGCAGTAGCGCTTGCCGGTCGGCGCCGGGCCGTCGTTGAACAGGTGGCCCTGATGGCCGCCGCAGCGCGCACAGTGATACTCGGTGCGCGGCAGGATGAGCTTGTAGTCGGTCTTCGTGCCCAGCGCCCCCGGCAGCGCGGTGTGGAAGCTGGGCCAGCCGGTGCCGCTTTCGTACTTGGCGTCCGACGAGAACAGCGCGAGGTCGCAGCCGGCGCAATGGTAGGTGCCGCGGCGCTTCTCGGTATTGAGCGGGCTGCTGCCCGGGCGCTCGGTGTCTTCTTCGCGCAGCACGGCGTACTGCGCCGGCGTCAGGCGCTTCTTCCACTCGGCGTCGCTCAGTTTGAGCGGCGCCGGCGTCTCGGCGCGCAGCGGCAGGGCGGCGAAGCCCAGGCCGTGCAGCGCAAGCAGGCCGAGCAGTTGGCGGCGGTTCATCGTGTGTCCTCCACGGTGTCGTCCCTGTGCGGGACTGACTGTCGGACGCCGGAACGCCGAGCGGGGTTCCGCCGGCGCCGCGTCCTGGTTCGATACCACAGCAGACCGTGCGCGGTGGCGAATCCTTACATTGGCGCGCGGTGACGCCCACCCATGACGGCCGCGTGCATTCCGGGCAGAATGCCAGCGCCGTATCCCACCACCCGTGCGGAGCCCAAGAACATGAACGATGCGGACGAGCTGCCTCAAGTGAACGCCGACGCGGACGAGAGCCGTCGTCCGAAAGAGGAAACGGACGAAAACCGTCGTCCGATTGCCGCCCGCTCGGCCGGCTGGGCGCAGCGCAGTGCGGCCTCGCTGGCGCGCACCGACGTGACGCCGAATCAGATTTCGGTCGTCAGCATCCTGTTCGCCGCGGCCGGGGCGGCGCTGCTGCTGTGGTGGCCGACACCCGCCGGCCTGGTCGGCTGCGCGCTGGCGATACAGGGGCGCCTGATCTGCAATCTGCTGGACGGCATGGTGGCGGTCGAGGGCGGCAAGAAGTCGGCGCTGGGTGCGCTGTACAACGAATTTCCGGATCGCGTCGCCGACTCGCTGCTCATCGTCGCACTCGGTTACGCCGTCGGCTGGCCGGCGCTGGGCTGGTTCGGCGCACTGGCGGCGGCGCTGACCGCCTATGTGCGGGTGTTCGGCGGCGCGCTCGGTCAGGCGCAAAGCTTCCGCGGGCCGATGGCCAAGCAGCACCGCATGGCCGTGATGACCATCGCCTGCCTTATCGGCGCCGGCGAACTGGCCTGGGCCGGCAGCCAGTGGGCGCTGCAGGCGGCCTGCGTGGTGATCGCCGCAGGGTCCGTCCTCACCTGCGTCACGCGCACGCAGGGCATCGCGCGTCAGCTCACCACGACGGGGCCGTCATGCTGATTTCCGCGCTGCTGATCGGAATCACCCGCGCGCTGGTGGGCGCAGCGCCGCGCTGGCAAGGCAGTGTGCCGTCGCGGGCGCAGCGCATCTACTTCGCCAACCACTCCAGCCACATCGACACGCTGGCACTGTGGTCGGCGCTGCCGCGCGACCTGCGCCGGCACACGCGGCCGGTGGCGGCCGCCGACTACTGGAACACCGACGCAGTGCGCCGCTGCATCGCGGTGCGCGGACTGAACGCGGTGTTCATCGAACGCCAGCGCAGCGAGGCGACGAAAGACCCGCTGGCACCGCTGACCGAGGCGCTCGCCGCTGGTGATTCGCTGATCCTCTTCCCGGAAGGCACGCGCAATCTGCAGCCGCTGCCGGGGCCGTTCAAGGCGGGGCTGTTCCATCTGGCCGAGCGTTTCCCCGAGGTCGAACTGGTGCCGGTGTATCTGGAAAATCTGCACCGCTGCATGCCCAAGGGCACCTTCTTCCCGGTGCCGCTGATCTGCACCGTGCGCTTCGGCGCGCCACTCGCCCGCATCGCCGGCGAGGACAAGGCGGACTTTCTCGAACGCGCCCGGCGGGCGGTGATCGATCTGGCCTGAACGGCCGCGCGACAACAAAAAGGAAACGGAATGAGCGCACAGGACAAGTTCTACTGGCTGATGGGCGGCATCGGTGCCGTGCTGCTGCTGTCGTCGCTGATCGGCTGGGTGCTGTCGCGGCGGGTCAGCGGCGAGTCGGGCCGTGCCGTGGTCGACAACCTCAATGCGCGCATCAAGGCCTGGTGGATCATGGTGGCGGTGTTCGCGGTCGCCTTCATGCTTGGCAAGATGGCCACCATCGTCATGTTCGCGCTCATATCGTGGTTCGCGTTGCGCGAATTCATGACGCTGACGCCGACCCGACCGGGCGACCACCGCGCACTCTCGGTGTCCTTCTTCATCGCGATTCCGCTGCAGTACGCGCTGATCGCCGACGAGTGGTACGCGCTGTTCTCGATCCTGATCCCGGTCTACGGCTTCCTGCTGCTGCCTTCACTGTCGGTGCTGGCGCAGGACACCGAGCACTTCCTCGAACGCGCGGCCAAGATCCAGTGGGGCGTCATGCTGACCATCTATTGCATCAGCCACGTACCGGCGCTGCTGCTGCTCGACATCCCTGACTACGCCGGCCAGAACGCGCTGCTGCTGTTCTACCTGCTGCTCGTCGTGCAGCTGAGCGACGTGCTGCAGTACGTGTTCGGCAAGCTGTTCGGCAAGACGAAGATCGCGCCGGTGGTGAGCCCTTCGAAAACGGTGGAAGGTTTCGTCGGCGGCGCGCTGTCGGCCACCGCGATCGGCGCCGCGATGTGGTGGATCACGCCCTTCACGCCGCTGCAGGCGGCCGGCATGTCGGCCGCCATCGTGATCATGGGTTTCCTCGGCGGGCTGGTGCTGTCGGCAGTCAAGCGCAGCCTGGGCGCGAAGGACTGGGGCAGCATGATCCAGGGCCATGGCGGCATGATGGACCGCATGGATTCGGTCAGCTTCGCCGCACCGGTGTTCTTCCACCTCACACGCTATTTCTTCACGCCCTGATCGTTCGTTGCCGAAATCTGCGCGGCCGGCACGTTTACGCCGCGTATACAGCGGGGCGCACGATTTATAGACCGTCTTTGCACGTGCCCGCCTAGTCTTCGCACATCGTCTGCGGAGGAATCATGATGGGAACGCTGTACGGAATCTGCGCCGCGCTGGCCGCGGCGCTGTTCGTCTATCTGCTGTGGGCGCTGTGGCGCGCGGAGGATCTGTGATGACCGCCCAGATGTGGATGCTGCTGGGCGGCTTCGTGCTGGCCGTCTGGCTGATCGCGCTGCCGCTGGGTCGCTGGCTGGCCCTGGTGTCTGAACGGGCGCCGCGTCCGCTGGCCGGCATCGAGGCGTCGCTGCTGCGCACCTGTGGCGTGAGCGGCGAGGAGCAGAGCTGGCGTGGCTACGCTGGCGCGCTGCTGCTGTTCAACCTGATCGGCGTGGTCGCGCTGTACGCGCTGCAGCGGCTGCAGTTCGAACTGCCGCTGAACCCGCAGCAGTTCGCCGCGCCGACCTGGGACTCGGCGCTCAACACCGCAGTGAGCTTCGTCACCAACACCAACTGGCAAGGCTACGGCGGCGAGTCGACGATGAGCCACCTGACCCAGATGCTGGGCCTGACGGTGCAGAACTTCCTGTCCGCCGCCACCGGCATCGCGGTCGCCTTCGCGCTGATGCGCGGCTTCGCCCGCAGCGGTGCGGGCGGCATCGGCAATTTCTGGATCGACCTTCTGCGCATCACGCTGTGGCTGCTGCTGCCGCTGTCCTTCTTGCTGGCGCTGGCGTTCGCGGCGCAGGGCGTGATCCAGAACCTGTCGCCCGACCTGACGGTCACGCTGCTCGAACCGCTGCATACCGATGCAGGTACGGTCGGCACGCAGACGCTGGCCATGGGTCCGGTGGCTTCGCAGGAAGCAATCAAGATGCTGGGCACCAACGGTGGCGGCTTCATGAACGCCAATTCGGCCCACCCCTTCGAGAACCCGACGGCGTGGACCAATGTGCTGCAGATGCTGGCCATCTTCGCGATTCCGGCCGGGCTGTGCATGGCCTTCGGTCGCGTGGTCGGCGACCGCCGTCAGGGCTGGGCACTGCTGGCCGCGATGACCGTGCTGTTCGTGGCCGCGGTGATCGGCATCATGTCGCTGGAACAGGCGGGCAACCCGCATTTCGCCGCGCTCGGTGTCGACCAGACCGCCAGTGCGCTGCAGGCCGGCGGCAATATGGAAGGCAAGGAGGTGCGCTTCGGCGTCGCCGCCAGCGCGCTGTTCGCCGCCATCACGACGGCCGCCTCCTGCGGCGCGGTGAACGCGATGCACGCGTCGCTGACGCCGCTGGCCGGCGGCATCACGATGCTGCTGATGCAACTGGGCGAGGTGGTGTTCGGCGGCGTCGGCTCGGGGCTGTACGGCATGCTGCTGTTCGCCGTGCTGGCGGTGTTCGTCGCCGGGCTGATGACCGGGCGCACACCGGCCTACCTGGGCAAGAAGATCGAACCAGCGGAAATGAAATGGGTGGCCGTCGCCATCCTGGTCACGCCGCTGCTGGTGCTGTCCGGCACCGCGCTCGCGGTGAGCAGCGAGGCCGGTCGCGCCGGCCTGCTGAATCCGGCGGCGGCCGGCTTCTCGGAAGTGCTGTACGCCTTCTCGTCGGCCGCCAACAACAACGGCAGCGCCTTCGCCGGGCTGTCGGTCAACACCCCCTTCTACAACCTGACGCTGGCGATCGCGATGGCGCTCGGCCGCTTTGCCGTCATCGTGCCGGTGCTGGCACTGGCCGGCGCGCTGGCTGCGCGCACCCGCGCCGTGCGCGATCCCGCCGCCGCGCAGGACGCCGCGATGCCGACGCACGGACCGATGTTCGTCGTGCTGCTGGTGCTGACCGTGCTGCTGGTGGGCGCGCTCACCTACCTGCCCGCGCTGGCGCTCGGCCCCGTGGTCGAGCACATCAACCTGTATCGCTGAGGTTCTCAGGATCATGACGAACGCCCTTCATCCTTCGCGCCCGGCCGCCGGGCTGCTCGACCCCGCACTGCTGCGCGGCGCGGTGCGCGACGCCTTCATCAAGCTCAATCCGGTGGCGCAGTGGCGCAATCCGGTCATGTTCGTGGTCTGGCTGTGCGCCGTGCTGATCAGCGCGCTGTGGCTGCAAGCGCTGGCCGGTCAGGGCGAGGCGCCGGCCTGGTTCATCGGCGCCAATGCGCTGTGGCTGTGGTTCACCGTGCTGTTCGCCAATTTCGCCGAGGCGCTGGCCGAAGGCCGCAGCAAGGCGCAGGCCGCCAGCCTGCGCAGCCTGCAGAAACGCGGCACCGCGAAGAAGCTGCGCGCGCCGCGCCAGGGCGAGCGCTGGGACGCGGTCGATACCGGCGCCTTGCGCATCGGCGACGTGCTGCTGGTCGAAGCCGGCGACACCATGCCCTGCGACGGCGAGGTGATCGAAGGCGTGGCCTCGGTGGACGAAAGCGCCATCACCGGCGAGTCGGCGCCGGTCATCCGCGAGGCCGGCGGCGATTTCTCGTCGGTCACCGGCGGTACGCGCGTGCTGTCGGACTGGATCGTCGTGCGCTGCACGGTCAACCCGGGCGACAGCTTCCTCGACCGCATGATCGCCATGGTCGAGGGCGCGAAGCGGCGCAAGACGCCGAACGAAGTGGCGCTGACCATCCTGCTCATCGCATTGACGCTGGCATTCCTGATGGCCACCGTGACGTTGCTGCCGTTCTCGCTGTTCGCGGTGCAGGCCACGCAGCAGGGCGTGCCGGTGACCGTGACCGCGCTGGTGGCGCTGCTTGTGTGCCTGATCCCGACCACGATAGGCGGCCTGCTGTCGGCCATCGGCGTGGCCGGCATGAGCCGCATGCTGGGCGCCAACGTGATCGCCACCTCCGGCCGCGCGGTCGAGGCGGCGGGTGACGTCGACGTGCTGCTGCTCGACAAGACCGGCACCATCACGCTGGGCAACCGCCAGGCCGCCGCCTTCCTGCCGGCGCCCGGCGTGAGCGAGCGCGAACTGGCCGACGCCGCGCAACTCGCCTCGCTGGCCGACGAAACGCCGGAAGGGCGCAGCATCGTCGTACTGGCCAAACAGAAGTTCGCGTTGCGCGAACGCCAGCTGCTGTCGCACGACGCCGCCTTCGTGCCCTTCACCGCGCAGACCCGCATGAGCGGCGTGAACTGGGAAGGCCGCCAGATCCGCAAGGGCGCGGCCGAAGCAGTGCGCCAGCATGTCGAATCGCTGGGCGGACAGTTCGCGCCCGAACTGGTGCGCATCGTCGAGGACGCCGCCCGGCGCGGAAGCACGCCGCTGGTGGTGGCCGACGGCGCGCGCGTGCTCGGCGTGGTCGAACTGAAGGACATCGTCAAGGGCGGCATCCGCGAGCGCTTCGTCGAACTGCGGCGCATGGGCATACGCACCGTGATGATCACCGGCGACAACCGGCTCACCGCTGCCGCCATCGCCGCCGAAGCGGGCGTCGACGACGTGCTGGCCGAAGCGACGCCGGAAGCCAAGCTGGCGCTGATACGCCGCTACCAGGCCGAAGGCCGCATGGTGGCGATGACCGGCGACGGCACCAACGACGCGCCGGCGCTGGCGCAGGCCGATGTCGCGGTGGCGATGAACAGCGGCACGCAGGCGGCGAAGGAGGCCGGCAACATGGTCGACCTCGACAGCAATCCGACCAAGCTGATCGAGGTGGTCGAGATCGGCAAGCAGATGCTGATGACGCGTGGCGCACTGACCACCTTCAGCATTTCGAACGACGTCGCCAAGTACTTCGCCATCCTGCCGGCCGCCTTCGCCGCCACCTATCCGCAGCTGGGTGTGCTGAACGTGATGCAGCTCGCGTCGGGCGAGTCGGCCATCCTGTCGGCCGTCATCTTCAATGCGCTCATCATCGTCGCGCTGATCCCGCTGGCGCTGCGCGGCGTGCGCTACCGCGCGCTCGGTACCGCCGCGCTGCTGCGTCGCAACGGTCTGCTCTATGGCCTGGGCGGTTTCGTCGTGCCCTTCGTCGGCATCAAGCTCATCGACGTGCTGCTCACCGCGCTGCACCTCACCTGAACACGGAGTCCTGTCATGAACGCCGCACTGCACGCCCTGCGCCCCGCGCTGTCGCTCTTCCTGCTGCTGTCCGCACTGACCGGCCTCGCCTACCCGCTGCTGGTCACCGCGCTGGCGCAGACGCTGTTCCCCGAGCGGGCCGCCGGATCGCTGATCCGCGACGGAGAACAGCTGACCGGCTCGGCGCTGATCGGTCAGCCCTTCTCGTCGCCCGGCCACTTCTGGTCGCGTCCGTCGGCAACCGCGCCGCAGCCCTACAACGGCGCCGCGTCCGGCGGCAGCAATCTGGGTGCGAACAACCGACTGCTGATGGACGCGGTGGCACAGCGCATCGCCGCGCTGCGGGCCGCCGACCCGGACAACCGCGCACCGGTGCCAGTCGATCTGGTCACCGCGTCGGCCAGCGGCCTGGACCCCGATATCAGCCTTGCCGCCGCGCGTTATCAGTTCGCACGCGTGGCACGGGTGCGCGGCATCGATCCGGCCGCGGTCGACGCGCTGATCGAACGACACGCGCGTCATCCGTGGCTGGGCTTCATCGGCGAGCCGCGGGTGAACGTGCTGGCGCTGAACCGCGCGCTCGACGCGCTGCGCTGAACATGGACCACGACTTCCTCGTGCTGCTGCTCGGTCTGCTGGCCATCGCCGCGCCGCTGGCGCTGGTCGGCTGGCTGGTCGCGCGCAGCAAACGCGGTTCGCGATTCAATGCCAACAGACCCTAGACTGCGACGATGACCGACGAACCGATACGCCCCGACCCGGACGCCCTGCTCGCCGCCGCACAGGCGGCGGAGGCGCGGGCCGCGCGCGGCCGGCTGAAGATCTACTTCGGTTCGTCGGCCGGCGTCGGCAAGACCTGGTCCATGCTCGATGCCGCGCAGCGCCTGCGCGAACAGCAGATCGACGTCGTGGTGGGCATCGTCGAGACGCACGGCCGCAGCGAAACCGCACAGCAGTTGCAGGGGCTGGAACGACTGCCGCGCCGCGCGCTGACGGTGCAGGGGCGCACGCTGGAGGAATTCGATCTCGACGGCGCGCTGGCCCGCCGGCCGGCCGTGCTGCTGGTCGACGAACTGGCGCACAGCAACGCGCCCGGCTCACGTCACCCGAAGCGCTGGCAGGACATCGACGAACTGCTCGACGCCGGCATCGACGTGTGGACCACGGTGAACGTGCAGCACATCGAAAGCCTGAACGACGTGGTCGGCGGCATCACCGGCATCCGCGTGCGCGAAACGGTGCCCGACCACGTATTCGATTCCGCCTCCGAAGTGGTGCTGGTCGACCTGCCGACCGACGACCTGCTGCGCCGGCTGCGCGAGGGCAAGGTGTATCTGCCGGAGCAGGCCGAGCGCGCGGTGAAGAACTTCTTCCGCAAGGGCAATCTGATGGCGCTGCGCGAACTGGCGCTGCGCCGCACGGCCGAGCGGGTCGAGGAAGACGTACGCAGCTACCGGCGCGAACACGTTGCGCAGGCCAGCCGCGCGGTGTGGCAGGTGAGCGATGCGCTGCTCGCCTGCGTCGGCCCGGACGCCGGTGCCGAAAGGCTGGTGCGCGCGGCCGCCCGCCGGGCGGCGCAGGCCGACGCGCCCTGGCACGCCATCTACATCGAAACACCGGCGCTGCAGCGCCTGCCCGAAGCACGCCGCCGCGCGATACTGGCCACCCTCAAGCTGGCCGAGTCGCTGGGCGCAACCACCGCCACGCTGACCGCGCAGGACGCCGCCGTGGCCGCCGTGGCCTACGCGCGCGAACACAATCTCGGCACCCTGGTGACCGGCTATTCGCTGCGCGGCTTGATCGGCACGCTGTGGCAGCGCGCCACCGGCCGCAGCCATTTCGGCGAACGGGTGGCGGCGCTGGCACCGGAAATCGAATTCATGGTGATCGCGCGGCGCGATGGCGCGGCACCGGCTTCGCCGCCGCCGGCAGAGGACGACGACGGCGAGGCGGTCGCCCGCTCGCTGCGCGGCTATCTGTGGGCCGGCGCCTCGTGCGCCGCGGTGACGGTGCTGGCGACGCCGCTGGCGCCCTACTTCGACCTCGCCAACATCGTCATGCTGTTCATGCTGGCCGTGGTCGCCATCGCCGTGCGCCACGGTCGCCGGGCGGCGCTGGCGTCGGCCGTGCTGAACGTGCTGGCCTTCGATTTCTTCTTCGTGCCGCCGCGCTTCACCTTCTCGGTCAGCGACGCCGAGTACCTGATCACCTTCGCCGTCATGATGGCGGTCGGTCTGGTCATCGGTCAGCTCACCGCCTCGCTGCAGTACCAGGCGCGCGTCGCCCGCTACCGCGAGGACCGCGCGCGCAGCCTGTTCGAGATGGCACGCGATCTCGGGCGCGCGCTGACGCTGGAACAGGTGGCCGAGATCGGCGAACGCGCGGTCGAGCGTGCCTTCCGCGGCCACGCCGCGCTGCTGCTGCCGGACGCCGCCGAACGACTGGCACCGGCCTCGCCCGACAACGACCGCTTCGCGCCCGACGCCGGACTGGCGCAGTGGGCCTACGACCACAGTGAACCGGCCGGCGCCGGTACCGGCACGCTGCCGGGTGCGCCGGCGCTCTACCTGCCGCTGCAGGCGCCGATGCGTACGCGCGGCGTGATCGCCGTGAAGCCGGCGCACGCGCGGCTGCTGATGATTCCGGAACAGCGCCAGCTGCTCGACACCTATGCCGCGCTGGTCGCCATCGCCATCGAGCGCGTGCACTTCGTCGCCGTCGCGCAGGACACACTGCTGTCGATGGAATCGGAACGCTTGCGCAATTCGCTGCTGGCAGCGCTGTCGCACGATCTGCGCACGCCGCTGACCGCGCTGATCGGCATGTCGGAAAACCTGTCCGGCGCGCTGGCGCGCGAGGGGTCCGCCCACGGCCCGGCCATCGCCGCCATCGTCGAACAGGCGCGGCGCACCGCGCAGCTGGTGAACAACCTGCTCGACATGGCGCGACTGCAGGCCGGCGCAGTGGCGCTGCGCCACGACTGGCAGTCGCTGGAAGAACTGGCGGGCAGCGCGATCCGCGCCATCGAGGGGGCGCTGGCGCGGCACGTGGTGCGCGTCGATCTGCCGTCCGATCTGCCGCTGCTGTACGGCGACGCCGTGCTGCTGGAACGGGTGCTGGTCAATCTGCTGGAGAACGCCGCCAAGTACACGCCGGCCGGTACGACGATACGCATCACCGCCGCGCGTGACGGCGACGCGATCGCGATCGAGGTGAGCGACGACGGTCCCGGCCTGCCGGCCGGCGATCCGGAAAACCTGTTCCGCAAGTTCACGCGCGGCGAGGCGGAATCGAGCACGCCGGGCGTCGGCCTCGGGCTGGCCATCTGCCGCGCCATCGTGCGCGCGCACGGCGGCGACATCGGCGCCGCCAACCGGCCGCCGCCGGCACACGGCGCGGTGTTCCGCTGGACCTTGCCGCACCGTGACGCGCCGGCGGGCAACGATCTGCCGTCTGCGGCAGACTGTGCGGCATGAGCAGTCTGCTGCCCCCGGTGTCCCGAGTACTGATCGTCGAGGACGATGCGGCGATACGCCGTTTCGTGCGTCAGGCGCTGGAGGAGGCGGGGCATCAGGTATTCGAGGCCGAGGCGCTGCAGCGCGGCCTGATCGAGGCCGGCACGCGCAAACCGGATCTGCTGGTGCTCGACCTCGGCCTGCCGGACGGCGACGGCGTTGACCTGATCCGCGACCTGCGCGGCTGGAGCAGCGTGCCGGTCATCGTGCTGTCGGCGCGTACTGGCGACGACGACAAGATCGCGGCACTCGACGCCGGCGCCGACGACTACCTGATCAAACCGTTCTCGGTCGGCGAACTGATGGCGCGCGTGCGCGTCGCGCTGCGCCGCCGCGGCGGCACGCCGGCCGATGCGGCAGGCCCGCTGCGCTTCGGCGAGTGCGAACTCGATCTGGCGCGCCGCCTGATCACGCGCGCCGGCGAGCCGGTGCACCTGACGCCGGTCGAGTACCGGCTGCTCGCCACGCTGGCGGCACACGAAGGCCAGGTGCTGACGCACCGCCAGTTGCTGCGCGCGGTGTGGGGGCCGAACAGCGTCGAACACGGCCACTATCTGCGCATCTACATGGGCCATCTGCGGCGCAAGCTCGAAGCCGACCCGGCGCGGCCGGCGCACCTGCTGACCGAGACCGGCGTCGGCTACCGCTTCATCGCCGACAGCCGCTAGTCCTCGCCCGGGCGGGAGGGGTGTACCCCGTGGGGGATAATGGCCCTTCCTTCACACCGGGGCCACGCATCGGACAGCGGGTGGCCTGCAGCATGGACGTCGCGCTACTGTTTGCACTCATTCTCCTCAACGGCGTCTTCGCGATGTCGGAGATCGCCGTCGTGTCGTCGCGCAAGGCGCGCCTGATCGGTCTTGCCGAGGACGGCCACAAGGGGGCGCAGGCCGCGGTGCGGCTGCACGACGACCCGTCGAATTTCCTGTCGACGATACAGGTGGGCATCACGTCGATCGGCATCCTGAGCGGCGCCATGGGCGAAACGGTGCTGGCCGATCCGCTGGCCGCCTGGCTGTCGGGATTCCCGCTGATCGAGCCCTATGCACGCACGGTGGCGCTGTCCGTCGTGGTGGTCGGCATCACCTATTTCTCGGTCGTGGTCGGCGAACTGGTGCCGAAACGGCTGGCGCTGCTGGCCCCCGAAGGCATCGCCTCGCTCATTTCGCGACCCATGGTGCTGCTGGCGCGCGTCGCGCGGCCGCTGGTGTGGGTGCTGTCGGTCACCAGCAACGCCATCCTGCGCATCGCCGGTGCGCGCCGCACCGACGAGCCGCCCATCACCGACGAGGAAATCAAGGTGCTGATGGGCCAGGGCGCGGAAGCGGGCGTGTTCCACCAGAGCGAACAGCAGATCGTGTCCAACGTGCTGCGCCTGGACGAACTGCGCGTCGGCGCCATCATGACGCCGCGCAAGGACATCCACGCAATCGACCTCGATGACCCGGAGGAGGACATTCGCCGGCGCATCGCCGACAGCCCTTACAGCCGCGTGCTGGTGTGCCGCGACGGCCTGGAACACGTGCTCGGCGTGCTGCAGAGCGGCGCCCTGCTGAAGCAGTCGCTGGCTGGCGAGACGATAGACCGGCGCAGCATCGAAGCGCTGCTCGAAGCGCCGCTCTACGTGCCGGACACGGTCAGCACGGCGCAACTGCTCGAGAACTTCCGCCGCACGCGCAAGCATCTGGCGCTGCTGGTCGATGAATACGGTGACCTGCAGGGACTGGTCACCGTCAACGACGTGCTCGCCGCCATCGTCGGCGACATGTCGGTGCCGGCGGCGCACGAGGAAGCGGACGTGGTACAGCGCGCCGACGGTTCGTGGCTGGTCAACGGCGGCACGTCGATCGAGCGCGTCAAATCCGTGCTCGGTATCGACGACGTATTGCCGGGTGAAGACAGCGGAAACTTCCACACGGTGGGCGGACTGGTGCTGCACATGCTCGGCCGCATCCCGGTCGCCACCGACTTCTTCGAAGTCGCCGGCCTGCGCATCGAGGTGATGGACATGGACCGCAACCGGGTCGACAAGGTGCTGGTGCAGCGACTCGAACCGCTGCCTGCGCCGGTCGACGCGGAGTGAACCGAAGCTCGCCAGCCACCGACGCATGCACCACGCAGCGGCATGCGCCGGGCAGCTGCACCGCCCTTCGATCACCTGTCGCACCCCGTTGCGCACCTTGAGCCGTCCGCGGAACAGAGGCGCATGAAGTATTTGTGACAGCCCTTGCACGCAGGCGGACAAGGGCGATACTCGGCTCTCCTCCTCCACAGCAATGGCTGTGAGTTCTCAAAGGCGGCCTGCGGGCCGCCTTTTTTTTCGTCGGTGCGATGGTCGGGAATGCTGCCCACCGCAATCGGGGTCGGAGGACCCCTCCCACAAGACCGGCTCCGGCCGCGGATCGTGCGTGCTCCGCGTGGGAGCGCCCCTTATAGGAGCGACCTTGGCCGCGACACGGCCGCTGCTGTCCGCCAGCTTCGATCCAGGCCGCTGTCGGGGTCAGAAGACCCCTCCCACAGAACCCCGGCCGCGGCAGCAGGCGCCGCGCTGATCGGTTTGACCGCGCACCGCCGACGCGCATTGCCTGCCTGAGGTCAGCGAGCAGCGTCCGCACTGACGCGGGCGCGTTCGGTCAGCAGTTCGCGCTCGCGTTCGTTCTGCGTCAGCGCGGCGGCGCGGCGGAATTCTTCGCAGGCTTCGCTGTGGCGGCCGAGCTTGGCCAGCAGGTCGCCACGCACGCCGGGCAGCAGGTGGTAGTGGCGCAGCGCCGGTTCGTCGCGCAGCGCATCGGCGATCTCCAGACCGGCCGCCGGGCCGAAGGCCATGCCCACCGCCACGGCGCGATTCAGTTCGACCACCGGTGACGGCGCGATCTGCGCCAGCGCGTCGTACACGGCTGCGATGCGCGGCCAGTCGGTGTGGTCGGCGTGGGCGGCGCGCGCATGACAGGCTGCGATGGCGGCCTGCAGGGCGTACGGGCCGTAGCCACCACCCAGCGCGTCGACGCGTTCCAGTGCAGCCAGCCCGCGGCGTATCAGCAGACGGTCCCAGCGCGTGCGGTCCTGTTCCAGCAGCAGCACCGGTGCGCCGCCTGCGTCGGTGCGCGCGTGCAGACGCGAGGCCTGGATTTCCATCAGCGCCACCAGGCCGTGCACCTCGGCGACCTGCGGCGCCAGCTCGGCCAGTATGCGACCGAGGCGCAAGGCCTCTTCGCACAGCGCCGGGCGCATCCAGTGCTCACCGGCGGTGGCGGCATAGCCCTCGTTGAAGATGAGGTAGATCACCTTCAGCACGGCGTCGAGCCGCTCGCCCAGTTCGGCCGGACCGGGCAGTTCGAACGGTACGCGCGCTTCGCTCAGCGTGCGCTTGGCGCGCACGATGCGCTGCGCCAGCGTCGCCTCCGGCACCAGGAAGGCGCGTGCGATGTCCGGCGTGGCGAGACCACCGACCATCTTCAGCGTCAGCGCGACGCGCGCTTCGAGCGACAGCACCGGGTGGCAGGCGACGAACATCAGCCGCAGCACGTCGTCGCCGATCGGTTCGTCGAGCGCACTGTCGGGTGCCGGTGGCGCGCCGTCCTGCAGCTGCGATTCGATTTCCCAGGTCAGCGCGTCGGCCTTGGTCGCCTGCATGCTGCGGTGACGCAACAGGTCGAGCGCGCGGTTCTTGGCGGTGGCGGTGAGCCAGGCGCCGGGGTTGTCCGGCACGCCCTTGTCGGGCCACTGTTCGAGCGCCGTCACCAGCGCGTCCTGCGCCAGCTCCTCGGCGAGGCCGACGTCGCGCACCATGCGCGCCAGCGCGCCGATGATGCGCGCCGACTCGATGCGCCAGACGGCGTCCAGCGTGCGGTGCAGGTCGGTCGTCATCGTCCGGTGTGCACCGTCGTCGTCCCGTTCATCATGCTTCGTCTCCGTCAGGCTTTGTCCATGCGGCGGAAGCGTTCCACCGCCTTACCCGGTGCGAAGTCGTCCAGTTCGAACACCTGGCGCACCTCGATCTCGGCGTCGCGCCCCTCGCCGACCGGGTTCGGAAAGCGGCGCGTCCAATGCAGCGCCTCCTCGCGCGAGGCGACCTGGATCAGCGTGTAGCCGGCGATCAGTTCCTTCGTTTCGGCGAACGGGCCGTCGATGACGCTGCGCCCGGCATCGCGGTAACGCACACGCCAGCCCTTCGAACTGGCCTGCAGCCCGGAGGCGTCGAGCAGCACGCCGGCGCGCATCAGTTCTTCATGATAAGTGGCCATCGAAGCCATCAGTGCTTCCTCCGGCATGACCCCCGCTTCACTGTCGGCAGTGGACTTGACGATGATCATGTAACGCATGGCTGCTCTCCTGGAGTCGGCGCGACAGGCGCCGTCGCAGGGTCGACGAGCGACCGGTGCGCGAATCGACAGTGCGCGCCATCGGCTCGGACGCTTGTGTGGGAGCGGTCTTCTGACAGCGACTGCGAGCTGAATCGAAGTCGGCGGACAGCGGCGGCCGAATCGCGGCCAAGGCCGCTCCCACAAGGGACCGCTTCCACCGCGGGAGCACGCCCGATCCGCGGCCGGAGATGGGGTGCTGTGGGAGGGGTCTTCTGACCCCGACAGCAACCTGTATCGAAGGCTGCGCACAGCAACAGCCGCGTCGCGGCCAAGGCCGCTCCCACAAGGATCGCTCCCACAGGGGCTGCTCCAACAGAGAGGCAACCCCGATCCGTGGCCGGCGCTGGGGTCTTGTGGGAGCGAGCTTGCTCGCGATAGCGGCCTGGATCGAAGCAACTGCTCTCGCCCTCCGATGGGGGAAAGGGAGACACCCACGCCCGCCGACCACCCCTCTCCTGCATCAACGCGAGAGGGACCGCGGATGAGGGGCGAACGCACACCGGCCGCCTTCACCCCTGCCCCATCACCGCGCTCGCCACCGCGAAATAGGTGAGCAGGGTCAGCAGGTCCTGCACGATGGTGGCCAGCGGGCCACTGCCGTAGGCGGGGTCGCTGCCCAGGCGGGCGAGCAGCCAGGGCAGGAAGAGGCCTATCGTCGTCGCGATGCCGCCGGCCATCACCAGCGACAGCGCCACCGCGAACGCCAGCGTCGGGTCGCCAAAGGCCAGCCAGACGCAGGGAAAGGTGAGCCCGCCGAGCACCAGTCCGATCAGCAGACCAGTGCGCACCTCGCCACCGACCAGCGTGCCGACCGACGCGTGACTCAGCGACAGGCCGCGCACGGCAACCGCTTCGGTCTGCGTACCGATGGCATCGGCGAGATAGACCAGACCCGGCACGAAGAAGGCGAGTGCCGGGCTCAGCGCAAGCGTGCGCTCGAAGCCGGCCATGATGAAGGTGGCGAACATGCTGCCGGCCAGACCGATCAGCAGCCAGGGCAGACGGTGACGCAGGCGACGCAACGGCGGTGACTCGATCGCCTCGCGCGCCCGCCGCGTCTCGCGCGTGATGCCGGCGAGGCGGTGGATGTCCTCCACGTGCTCACGACGCAGGATGTGCAGCAGCGCGGCCGTCGGCACCACGCCGAGCAACCGGCCGCGCGCATCGACCACCGGCATCGCGTCCAGCCCGTGATGCAGCGCCAGAGAAGCCACCCGCTCCTGGTCGGTGTGCGCATGCACGGTGGGGCAGTCGCGCTGCATCACCGTATCGACGCACGCCCCCGGCGCGGCACGGAACAATGCCGGCAGCGGCGCGATGCCGACCAGGCTTTCGTCGTCATCGACCACGCACACGATGTCGAGACAGTCGTAGTGCCGGGCGCGCAGGTCGGCCAGCACCGCATCGACCGTCTGCGCCGGGTGCACGCGCGGCACGGCGGCCAGCAGGTAGCGGCCGGCGCTCTCGTCGGCCGGCAGAACGCTCGGCGCCGACGGATCGTTTGCAGTGGGAGCGTGGGCGCTCATGACGGGCTCCATCCGGACAGTGTTCCGCCATGGTGCCGCATCGCGCGGCGCCTCGTCATGCGCAGGATCAGCCGGCCGCTGGCGCCGGCCAGACCGGGAACACGATGAGGCCGAAGATGGCGAGCAGCCAGAACACCGCCGACAGTGCGTAGGGCGCAAGCATGGTCACCAGCACCACGCCCTTCCAGTCGTCATGGTCGGGCGACGGTGCCAGCGCGCCGGCCGCAAACGCCTCCTCCTGATAGAAGGTGACCAGCGTCGAAATGCGGTACTCGGCCAGCAGGAACAGCACCGACAGCATCAGCCCGACCACGCCGAGGCCGACCCGGTACGGCGGATGACCAAGGAAGAGCGAACCGCCCTGCGAGAACGCGAACGCCAGCAGCGCACCCAGCACCGCGGAAAACACCGTGAACATGGCGAAGCGCATCGTGCCGTAATGGCGCGCGGTTTCGCCGGCGATGCGGGCGCGGGCAAGTTCGAGGGGGTCGTGGTCGCTGCACATGACATTCGGCTCCTGCATGGATGAACGGACGATACGCCAGGGCGGCTGCGCTCGACCAGCCCGTCAGGACGGCAACACGACTGTCGGCAGATCAGCGGGTGTGGCGCACAGCCGCACGCCGGGCAGCCCGGCGAAACGGTCCGGCGCGGTGTAGCCCCAGGCCACCGCGACGAAATCCAGTCCGAGCGCCTGCGCCACGTCGAGGTCGCGCAGCTCGTCGCCGACGCTCACCGTCCGCTCCGCCACCGCGCCGGCTGCCTTCATCACCCGCCGTGTCTTCGCCGCCTTGCCGAACAGCGACGCGCCGCAGCCCCAGTGGTCGATCAGCCGGCGCATATCGTCGCCGAGCACCCGCTCCACCGTATCGCGCGCGTTCGACGTGACGATGCCGATCTGCACACCCTCCGCCTTCAGCGCGTGCAGCGCCTCGGGCACGCCGTCGAACAGCCTCACCTCGTCCGCCCGCTCGCGCACATATCCGCGCATGGTCGCCACCACCGCCGGCAGCTTCCACAGCGGCAAACCCGCCTCGGCCACGATGTCGCGCGCGTTCATCCGGCGCAGGCGATCGAGGTCGGGCGTATCGACGGCGCGAAAGCCATGCCGCTGCGCCGCGTGGGTCCACGCGTCAAGGAACAGATGGAAGGAGTCGGCGAGCGTGCCATCGAAGTCGAACAGGACGAGGGGGTGGGTTCGCAAAGTGTCTTTCGGCCGATCCGCTTCATCCGGCCGCAGAGCCGTCCCGCGCGGCTTCATCATGGGACGCATGCAGGCAGGTACGCAGTTGCGTCGCACACCGATAGCCGATCAATGTGAACGGCATGAACGCCAGCATGGCATAAGGCATCAGAGACGATTCAATGAAGGCGAACAGCGAGATCATGATGTGTATGAACAGCCCAAACGGAAAGTAGATCCAGGCATTCAGCGTACGAACATCCTCGCTGCTGATAACCGCAACCGACGCAGCCAGAACCGGCGTCGTCAGGAACAGGACAAGGCGCAGAGCCAGTTCCGCCACCTCGCGTGCGTCCGGCTGCCAACTCTGAAATACGATCGGGCACAGATAGGCGAGCAGTGCGGTGCCCACCACCTCGAACAGGAAAAGCAGGCCGAAAGCTCGGCCGAGCGCGGCGGGCCCGGAAGGCGGTGTGCGACCGAATGCGGTCACAGAGAAGGCATAGAGCAGGTAGAACGCGCCGGCAGCCAGTCCATGGAGTACCAGCCCAGCCAGCGATACTGTGACCCAGAACCAGATGCTCACGTGATCCATCGACCCGTCCATGCGAAGTCTGATCCGGAACCGGCCTCTGCCGGGCGATTGCTCGTGGGGCGCACCATCACATCACTTCGCTGAGCGTCCATCCCAGAGCCAGATACAGTGCAGCCAGCGCAAGGTCGGGCTTCACCAGACGGCGGCGTTTGAACCGCACGCCATAGGTGACAAGAAGGTCCCGGCTCTGTTCCTGTCCGGCAAAGAAGCACCAGACCAGCGACAGAAAGCCCATGGAGAGGCTTGCCCGGAAAACCACGAGCAGACCGGGTTCGACCTGTTGCATCCGATGCACGCCAAGAATGCTGGCCCCGGCAAGCGCGCGAATACAAACCGGCCGGGCCCTACGCCGCCGGATACCAGACGTCGATCAGTGGCCCGACCTCCGTCTCGCTCACCTCCGGCCGCGCCGCGAGCCAGGCACGCACCGCTTCGCGATGCTGTTCGTTGGCCGACCCGCGTTTGCGCAGACAGGCCATCCCGCGCGTCGATCCGCCATAGAGCAGCCCGTTGCCCTCGATCGCGTCGCCGATGAAGGCGTCCCAGAAGGCGCCCATCTCGTCCGCCGACAGACCATCGCGCAGCCGGAAGGCCACCTCGAAACCCAGTTCCTGAAACTCGTCGATGTGCAGCTTCTTGCGCAGGCGGCGCGAACGGTGGTGTGACATCCAGTACTCCCGAATCCGAAAACTGAAGAAGAGCCACGAGGACAGCGGCATTGCTCCGCTGTCTCTGTGGCAGGTCCGGCGTCTGATCGCCGGGCCGACAGTATCGCCCTGCTTCCGTCACGGGTGACAGCACATTCGATGACGGACACCGGGAAGGCAGCGACTCAGGTGAGGCTGATGACGAGGCCGGCGCCCCGCTCCGCCGCCCGCATCACGAAGGTCCTGAGCGCGCCGAAGTACTCCATGCAGTAGCCGAAGCTGTCGTCGTCGGCCGGGTCGCGGTCCCAGATGCCGGGATAGATGTCGAGCTGCGTCATCTGCGCCGGGTCGACGCGCGCGCGCATGAACGCTTCGTCGATGCCGGCGAGCGCTGCCGCTACAGCCTCGACCTCCGCCGCCGTCATGCCTCTCGCCGGCCCGTAGCCGACCTCGACCTCACCGATCACCGTACCGCCCTGCATCAGGAAGTTCAGCGGAGGTTCGCCCTCCCACGCGGTGCCGGTGAGCATGAAGTGAATACCGTGCCAAGCCTTGTCGAGATCGATGGTGTCGACCTCGCCCGGGGCCAGCGGAAAATCCACTGCCGGCACTTTTGCGCTCGCTGGCCGGCCGAACAGGCGCCGGAAGAAACCGGCGTCAGCCGCACCCGCCTCTGCACGCACCGCGTCGTAAAGGCTGTCATCGTCCGGCGACACCACCTTCCACACCAGCGGCGGATCCGCCAGCACGCGGGCGAGATTTGCATCGCTGACGGTATGCAGTTCGAGAATCATGCTCATGGTTGGGGCTCACTCGGAGCTGGCAGCGGGGAGAAAGCCGCTCAGACGGAGACACTCGTCTCCGGTGCGCAGGTCATGACCGTCCTTCGCCGTGCCCGGGATCGCGGCTCTGGTGCCGCACGACCAGCACCTGCAGTCCGTAATCCTTCCTGCAATAGATGACCGCATACGGAAAGCCGACAAGCGGATATGCCCGGCGATCAGCGCCGGTCGGCGTGCCGAGATCGGGGTAGTCGGCAAGAAGCTTCGTTACGCGCTCGAACTCGGCCAGAAGCCGGCCAGCCACACGGCCACCGGCTTCCGACCTGTAGAAGCGGAAAGCATCGGTGAGATCACGATCCGCACCCGGGTGAATCGAAACCTTCACTCCAGTTCCGCACGAAGGCGGGCGAGCGTCTGCTCGACCGGGATGGCCACTGCCTGACCCGATTCAAGCTCGGCGTCCCGCTGCGCGGCCAGCGTATCCCATGCGGCATCACGCGCACGATCCGCATCCAGACTGGCCACCACACGGTCGAGCAGCCTGGCCCGTGCTTCCGGCGCAAGTTGGAGCACTTCTTCGGCAAGGGCTTCCAGCGGACGGGGCATAGCAACCTCCATATTCATCTGCCTAGATTGCCACAACGGAGAACGGTCTCGGACCGGGACAACCGCGGAACCTGAAGGCGGGCGTTGAGAATAACTTCGTACGCACGTGTTCGCTACCGCGTGATCAGCACAAAGGCGGCAATGATCGCCACCGCGACGCACGCGCCTCGCAGCGGATACAGCGACCACGCATTCAGCAGCACGAACAACCCGAGCAGGCAGCGGCCGCCCACGCGCCTGTCTTGCCGAAGCCGGATCAATCTCGCCCGAAGCGCCTCATGCTCACCCGGACGAGCGAAGAACCCGTGGTAGAGCGGCAGGCCGATCAGCCAGATCGCGGCGAAGAAGGCGCACAGGAAGAGCAGAGTCATGTGGGCGGTCACCGTCACGACACGGTGAACGGGACGGAATCAGGATGCATTGTCACCACATCAGGCTCTGCGATCAGTATCGACGAACGTCGGCCGGAGTCATACGCGACAGAGCGCCACTATTCGTAGCGGTACTTGTCGGGTCCCGGATGATTCCTCACTGACTTCTGAAACAGATGAGGATGTGATTGCTGCCAGCGTTTCATCGCCTGGATCGGCGCCTCATGGTTGAGGGCTTTCTGTGGCAGGTGCTGGTTGTACAACCACACGTAGCGCAGCAGCGTTGTCTCCAGGTCTTCTGAGCTGTTGAAATGATGCGAACGCAGCACCTGCTCAATCCGGCCGTTGAAGCGCTCCACCATTCCGTTGGTCTGCGGCGTACGGGGCCGTGTCAGCCGGTGTTCAATACCCAAGGCCTCGCACAGCGCGACGAACTCATGCTGACCACTTGCCTCCTTCATTCGCTTGCCAAACAACCGGTCGGTGAATTCCTTGCCGTTGTCGGTGAGCAGCGTGCGAATCCGGAACGGCGCAGCGCGCGTCAGCGTATTCAGGAAGGACTGTGCAGCGGCAGCCGTCTTGCGGTTCTTGATTGCCACGAACACCCAGCGCGTAGCCCGGTCGATGGCCACGAAGACGTAGCGCCGTGCGCTCTCGTCAGCCATCTGTGGCAGGTACTTCACGTCCACATGCACGTAACCCGGCTCGTAGGCCTTGAACGGCTTGTCCGTGCGTTCGGTCTTGTCAGGCACCGGAAGGCGCGAATGCCCGCGTCGGCGCAACAACCGGTCCAGCGCCGAGCGGCTCATCGCCGGCTCAATGAATTCCCGGACCACGGCGAGCAGATCGTCCAGCGGCAGACGCAGATGCGTGCGCAGGTAGATCACCAGTTCCTCCTGCCCGGCGTTGAGCGTGCTCTGCAGACGATGCGGCGTATGACTGCCGTCGGCGACCGTGTCGCGACTGCGCCATTTGCGGATCGTGTCGCGCGTGACGTTGAACTGCCTGGCAAGCTCGTAATCGCTGCCCGTGGCATTCTGGATCGCCTCGCGAATGGCTGGCGTCGTGGTGGCGTTCTTGTGCAAGTTGATCAGCATGTCGTATCCGGATGAATCCACTGTGCCACGACCGCCGTCAGCACCTCACGGCCGAACAGCAGCGGACGTTTGCTTTTTAGCAGATATTCATCCGGGACCCGACAGGTACTCAATATCCATACCGGCGAAGGATGCGTCCTTGCGGATGACACGGGCACGGGCGTCATGGCTCACCTCAAGCCGTGCGTCCGATATCCACCGAACCGTCACCTTCGGCCCACCGTACTGCGTTCGTGGCGCGGGGTCGTTGTTGGACTCCACCACAAAAAACTCGTTACGCCCCAAAGCTTCCGGTCCTCGATTTCAAGCGTGCTGCGTCCGGGGATGATCGCCATATGTGTATTGAAACCGGTGGTCGCGCCGCAGTCGATCTGGTACGAAACAGCTTTCGACTTCCGATTCGGCGATAGCACCTCGTCCCCGACGCAAATTCCGCACAAGCGGTCATCACCGTTCGACAGAAGTGCCAGCAGTGCGGCGAAGGTGAGTACAGACATCAACATCAGACCGATCACACACCTTTTCCAGAGAGCCATGCATTTTCCCGGGACAAACTGCATGAAGAAAACCACGGACCAGACCACAACTCGGTATCTTGAAAAAGACTCGGGCGATTAAAGACGTTGTCTGTCCCCTATTGCGACCACAGTGCATCGCGTGTGATCACGTGCGAAGGTAGGCGACATAGAACGGAAACCCCGAGAGCGCACACACCATACCCGCGGCAAGCCACGAGGCGCCAAAGGCCGGATACCCGAGCCGTACGAAAGCAAGAAAGCCCAGAAAGGGCGAGAACAGATAAAGCCAGCCCGGTGAAGAGAAGGCCGAAATTTCCGCCCCATCGGGAAAAACCCAACGCAGCAGAATCACCATCCAGCACGCGGGCACGCTCAGTATCAGTGCAATGCCTTGCGGGGTTTCCAGGCCATGTCCATAACGAAGCCATGCACCGCAGAGGTTCATTCCGTCTTCATCCCTACACTGCTAGTCCGTCCAGCTGGACCGAAACGGATCACCAGGACACTTTGCCGCCAGTCCCAGTGGCACTGGCCAAGGCCGTAGCGGAGTGTCTCCGCAGCGCTGTCATCCGGCGCACCAAGCAGCCTGACCACCTCGCCGCGCGTAAGCTTGAGCAGCGTGCCCGTGCGCATGAGCGACAGCGCCATTCCGCCCCGCACACAACCCGGATCATTGAGTTGAACCTGCTCGCGTCGGCTCACCCATTGCTCCGCATCGAAGCTCTCCTCCGGCTCGTGAACGGAAGTGAGGTATCGGAAGCCGACGACAGTCAAGGCTGCGACGGACACCACGCTGGCAAGAAGGAGGGCACTCCGCATGACACGATGGATTCGACAAGAGGCATCCGGAATGTACTTCGGTATGCCTACGTGCTGATCGAAATCAGCCTTTCGGCCGGATGACCGATCAACATGGAAAGTCGTTGGCCGTCTGAGCGGCTGGGCGCCGCAGTCGCCGGCTCGGGCTCTGCGCATGGACTTTGACCGCCCGCCAGCACCACAAGAATCGGTGACGTTCAACGTTTGAATTCACCGGCCTGCGCGGCTTTTCGCGCAGGTCCGGTGGAATGATGGGTTGGGCCGCATGCTCCGTACTACGCGATAAGTTTGTGCTGAATAGCGTAGTGTTTTCCCTTGTCAGTCAGACGGACGTCTTTGTCAGGGTCTTGAGACAGCAGACCTTCGGATTTCGCCTGCTCAATGTATAGGTCAAACATGATCCTGGACATCCGAGCAAGGCCAAGAAGTTCGGCGTAGTTGATGTAATCCACTGCTTGACCCTCAAATTTCTTAACAACGATCTTCATGATTGCCAGCACTCCGTCTCCAACACGATTTGGCGGTGTCGCCGCAACATGAGCGAAGGGATTATTGGCAACCGCAGGTTTTTCAAAGAGCGGAGCGTTATGCAATGTGCGGATTAGTTCATCGAACGAGAATTCGAACTGGTCTGGGCGAGAGAAATCTAGAAATAGCTTGGAACGTAGAAATGTAGGAACGTTGTGTGTGCCGTGCTGACGGATTAAAGGAATAACTTTGTTTGCGTCGATTGTCTTAAGAAGGTCGGCAGTAACAATCATCTTTTCGTAGCCAACTCCACCTGCGCCAGAATTGGCCTTTTCAACGTACTTGTTGGTGCATACCATCAGCACACGATCTGCAGCGAGCAATCCGCGCTCCATGAAATGCGGCAAGCCATCACCCGGCTTGAGATCCCATTGATCGAGAATCGCATCAACTCCGTTGTTTCGAAGTCGCGTTGCGAAGTCGAGAACCCATTTTTTATGGTCTTGACTATCGTGAGAGTAGGAAATGAACGCCTTTGGAATTGCCACTTTTGCTCCTATTGGATAAATGTTTGCCGGCGTTATTTAGCGATTAATGCGGCCCAACTTTGTTTTCTGGCGCAATTCTGCGCCATAACTACGGGCGCCGCCGGGTAAACAGGCGGACGTGATCGTTCTGAAACGGCTTGCAGCGGGGCGTTTCGGCGCGTCATTCCGACATCCATACAGTATTAAAAGCGACAAAAAACCTAACCCCTTCCCTGCAGCCGGAGGAGTCGTCCGGAATGTACCCGAACAGGCTGCTTCCAACTATGCCATCAGCCTTTCGGCCAACCAGTCCATCAGCACCCGGACCCGATGCGGCACATGCCGGTTGCCCGGCAGCACGGCATACACGCCCAGTTCCGGTGTCGCGCAGTCGGTGAGCACCGGAACGAGGCGGCCGTCGGCCAGCCAGGGGTCGAGGATGAAGTCGGGTTGGCAGGTGAGGCCCATGCCGCGGGCGGCGGCTTCGGTCAGGACGTCGCCGTTGCTGGCGGTGAGCGGGCTGCGCAGCGGTACGGTGACGGTGCGGCCGTCGGGCGTGGTGAAGGTCCAGCTCGGCTGGGTGGCGACTGCGGTGTAGCCGAGGCAGGCGTGGTTCGCCAGGTCTTCGGGCGAGGCCGGGGTGCCGTGGCGGGCGAGGTAGTCGGGTGAGGCGACCGCGATCAGGCGGCTCGTGCCGATGCGGCGGGCGACGGTGGCGGGGTCGAGCTTCGCGGTGACGCGGATGGCGAGGTCCATGCCCTCTTCGATCAGGTTCACGCGGCGGTCGTTGTAGTCGATGTCGAGCGTGACTTCGGGATAGCGCTCGGCGAAGTCGAGCAGCAGCGGCGACAGGCGCTTCAGGCCATAGCTCAGCGGCGCGCCGAGGCGGATCGGGCCGCGCGGGGTCTGCCGCTCTTCGGCGATGCCGGTTTCGGCGGCTTCGACCAGGTTCAGGATGACTCGGCACTTTTCCAGATAGGCGGTGCCGGCCGAGGTGAGCGACAGCCGGCGCGTGCTGCGCGCCAGCAGCTTGGCGCCGAGGTGGGTTTCGAGCGCGGCGATCTGCCGGGTGACCACCGAGCGCGCGACGCCCATCTGCTGGGCGACGGCGGAAAAGCTGCCCAGTTCGGTCACGCGAACGAAGAGCTGCATGGCGTCGAGACGGTCCATTGTTGCAATTCCGGCAACGAGTATTTGCAGATTGTCGTCTATTTCGGACAAGCCGGAATGACTAAGCTGCAGTCATCGAATCACGGATGCCTGCCATGAACGCCGCCGCACTGCACACCTGCCCCGCCAGCCTCTTCGTACCGCACGGCGCGCCGACCTTCGCGCTGCGCCCCGGCGCGGCCGGCGCAGCGTTGAAGGCAAAGGCCGACCTGCTGCCGCGGCCGCGCGCCATCGTCGCGGTCAGCGCGCACTGGGACAGCGCCGTGCCCACGGTCGGCACGGCCGACAGGCTGGACACCATCCACGATTTCTACGGCTTCCCGCCCGAGCTGTACGCGATCCGCTACCCGGCGACCGGCTGCCGCGAACTGGCGGGCATCGTCGCCTCGGCCATCGAGGACGACGGCCTGCCGGTGCAGCTCGACGCCGAGCGCGGTCTCGATCACGGCGCCTGGGTGCCGCTGCGCCTGATGTACCCGGACGCCGACGTGCCGGTGATTCCGCTGTCGCTGCAGAGCCGCGGCGGCGCCGAAGGCGCGTACCGGCTGGGCCGGGCGCTGGCGCCGCTGGCCGCGCAGGGTCTGCGCGTGCTCGGCTCCGGCAACCTGACGCACAACCTGCGCGACTGGCAGATCGTCGCCCACGGCGACGGTCGCACGCCCGCCTATGTGCGCGCCTTCGCCGACTGGTTCGCCGAACGGCTGGCCGCCGGTGACACCGAGGCGCTGCTCGACTACCGCCGGCGCGCGCCGGACGCCGTGCGTGCTCACCCGAGCGAGGAACACCTGCTGCCCTTCTTCGTCGCACTCGGCGCGGCGGGCGAAGGTGCGACCGCCGAGCGCTTCCACGCCGGCATCGACGACTATGTGCTGGCGATGGACGCCTGGGCCTTCACCCCTGATCGAGGAGCGCTGCAATGAGCCTGAAGAACACCGCCGCCAACTACGGCCGCATCGCCAAGTGCTTCCACTGGGCGACCGCCGCGCTCTTCCTCGCCGCCTACGTGTCGGTCTATTACCGCCAGTGGTTCACCGAGAAGCAGACGCCGGAAAACATGACCGCGCTGCAGATCCACCTGTCGGTCGGCGTGAGCATCGCCGTCATCGTGGCGCTGCGCGTGATCTGGCGCCTGATGAACCGCGCGCCGGACGACGAACCGGGCACGCCGCTGGCGCACCGCGCCGCCCACCTGGGCCATCTGGCGCTGTACGCGGTGATGATCGTCGCGCCGATCACCGGCTACCTCGGCACCGGCGTGAATACCGATTTCTTCTTCCTGTTCGAGATTCCGAAGTTCGAAAGCACCGCGCTGTTCCAGAGCGTGGTGGCCGAAGGCATGGGACTGGATTTCAAGACCTTCGAGAAGCCGATCGATTTCATCCACAAGGATGTGCTCGGCGCCTGGCTGATCTGGCTGCTCGTACTGGGCCATGCCGCCGCCGCGCTATACCACCACTTCGTCCTGCGTGACCGCACGCTGGTGAAGATGACTTCCGGCGGCTGAGCCGCCCTCACCCTCGCTGCATATATATAGATGTACCCAAACCGGAGAACTGCCATGACCTCGCTGAAAACCCTCATCGCCTCGCTCGCCCTCGCCGCTGTCGCCGCCCCCGCGCTGGCCGCGCCGGAAACCTTCAAGCTCGACCCGAACCACAGTTTCCCGCGCTTCTCGTACAGCCACTTCGGCTACTCGACCCAGCTGAGCCGCTTCGACAAGACCTCCGGCACGATCACGCTGGACCGCGCGGCGAAGACCGGCGCGGTGGACATCACCATCGACACGAAGTCGGTGAGCACCGGTTCGACGCTGTTCAACGAGCACATCCAGGCCGAGGACTTCCTCGATACCGCCCGCTACCCGACCGCCACTTTCAAGTCGACCAAGGTGGTGTTCGACGGCGACAAGCCGGTCGCGGTCGACGGCACGCTGACGCTGAAGGGCGTGAGCAAGCCGGTGACGCTGAAGGTGACCAGCTTCCACTCGATGCCGCACCCGATGACCAAGAAGGACGCCATCGGTGCCAACGCCACGGTCACCGTCAAGCGCACCGACTTCAACATGGGCAAGTACGCGCCGAACGTCGGCGACGAGGTGACCATCGACATCGCGGTCGAGGCGATCAAGGAATAATCGGCGGAAGATGCGCCCGACCGGCGGCCGAGTAGGGGTTCTGTGGGTGGGGCCCTCCGGCCCCGGCAGCGGCCTGAATCGAAGCCTGCGGACGGCAACGGCCGCGTCGCGGTCAGAAGACCGCTCCTACAGGGGTGGTGCGCCTGATCCACTACCCGAGTCTGCGCTGGGATTCTGTGGGAGGGGCCTTCCGACCCCGACTGCGGCGGTGACTTATACGCACTGTCGCGGCCAGGGGCGCGCCCACAGGGCGGAGACATCTGCGCCACTGTTAGCTGTCAAACGTCATACCGATAACGGAGATCATCATGAGCGCCGCACCACCGCAAGCCCATGTCACCCGCATCGCCCGCCGCCGGGCACGGGTCGGGTTCGAGGTCGAATACGAAGCGCTGATCCGCGAAATGTTCGCGGCGATGCGTCAGGCGCCTGGCTTTCTCGGCGCGCAGATGATCACGCCCGAGCAGCCGGGCGGCGACTACCAGGTGATCGCGCATTTCCGCTCGGAGGCGGATCTCAAAGCCTGGGACGAGAGCCCGGCGCGTGCGGCGCTGCAGCCGCGGCTGTGCGCGGCCGGCGAGAACGAGCCTGAATACCGCGTGGTGACCGGGCTGGAAGCGTGGTTCGGTCCGCAGGTGGTGGCGCCGTCGGCTCATCCGCCGCGCGCACGCATGGCGCTGGTGACCTGGATGGGCATCTTCCCGACGGTGTCGCTCTTTCTGTGGCTGGTCGCGCCCTGGCTGACGCCGCTGCCCTTCCTGCCGCGGGTCGCGCTGCTGACCGCGCTGATCGTCATCACGATGACCTGGGTGGTGATGCCCCGGCTGACGCGGCTGATGCGCGGCTTCCTGAATCCGGCGGCAGGCAGATAGCGTCTGTTGTCGAGCTGCGCCCGGCCTTGTGGGAGCTTGCTCGCGATTGCGGCGTAGAACGGAGCCAGCGGCCTGCCGAAGCCCCATCGCGACCAGAGGTCGCTCCCACGAAAGCAGTCCCGGATCACTGTCGGAGGGGGGTGTAGTGGGAGCGGGGTTCTGGTGGGAGCGAGCTTGCTCGCGATTGCGGGGTCGATCGAAGCCGATGGCTTGCAATGCCGCGCCACTTACGCCGGCAACTCGTCCAGCGCGCCGTCGAGGTGGGTCTGGTCGCCCCAGCGTTCGATGCGCCAGCCGCCGGCGTCGTGCGCGATCCAGTTCAGCGCGCAGTTGGCGATGTCGAAGTCGCGTTTGCCGGTCAGCGGCAGGCCACGCACGCGGCGGGCGACGATGTCGAGCACACCGCCGTGCGTCACCAGCAGCAGCGTGTGGCCGGCATGGCGCGCGCGCAGCGTTTCGACCAGTCCCCAGATGCGTGCGTCGAACTGCAGCAGGCTTTCGCCGCTGCCACCCGGAAACTGCGCTGCCGGCTCGCGCGCCTCGAAACGGTGGAAGTCCTCCGGATGGCGCTCGCGCGCCTCGGCATAGGTCAGCCCCTGGAAGGCGCCGTAATGGCGCTCGCGCAGCGCCGGCTCCGGCATGACCGGCTGGCCGCGCGGCACCGCGATGCGACCGGCGGTCACCCACGCACGGCCGAGGTCGGAGCCGTAGAGCGTGTCGATGCGCTCGCCCAGCAGCGCCTGCGCCGTGGCCTGCGCCTGCAGCAGGCCGCGTTCGTTCAGCGGAATGTCGATCTGGCCCTGCACGCGGCGGTCGACGTTCCAGGTGGTTTCGCCGTGGCGGACCAGGCAGATGCGGGTGGTGGCGGTCATGGAGCGATCCTTGTGCGATGCAATATTGTAGGGCGTCGGCAGCTGCTCCGTTCAGCGGCCGCGTCGCGGCCAAGGCCGCTGCCTCCGAGACGCTGCGCCCGATCAAGGAGCGGCGCCTGAGTCCGGGCTCTGTGGGAGGGGTCTTCTGACCCCGACTGCGGCCTGAATCGAAGCCCGCGGACTGCCGCGGCCGCGTCACGGCCAAGGCCGTTCCCACAGAGACGGCGCGCCCGATCACGGAGCGGCGCTTGAGTCCGGGTTCTGTGGGAGGGGTCTTCTGACGCCGACTGCGGCCTGAATCAACGCCTCCGGACTGCAGCGGCCGCGTAGGGGTCAGAAGAAACCGCCGACAATGCGTCGCAGCCGCCCCCAGCGGTTACCATCGCGCCTTCACCTCCAGCCCCACGCCATGCGCGCCCTGCTGACGCTCGCCGATCTGACGGACCGACTGAACGAGGCCTGCGGCCGCGTGCTGCCGTGGACCGTGCTGGCGGCGGTGCTGCTGGCGGTCGGCAATGCGCTGGCGCGCAAGTTCGACGCCGGGTCGAACGCGCTGCTGGAGGCGCAGTGGTATCTGGTGTCGGCCGCCTTCCTGCTTGGCGCCGGTCGCGTGCTGAAGCTGGACGAGCACGTGCGCATCGATCTGCTCACCGCGCACCTGTCACCGCGCGGAAAGCTGAAAGCCGACATCGCCGCGCTCGCGCTGACCGTGCTGCCGGTATGCCTGCTGATGCTGTGGCTGTCCTGGCCCTGGTTCCTGTCCTCATGGATCAGCAATGAAGTGTCGGCCAGCGCCGGCGGCCTGCCGCTGTGGCCGGCGCGCATCCTGGTGCCGGCCGGCTTTGCGCTGCTGACACTGCAGGCGCTGGCGCTCATCGTGCGCCGGATCGCCGCGCTGGCGGAGACCGACGCGTGAGCGCCGTCGCACGGGCTGCGCGCCGGTCACGCTGCGAGCAGAGGGGCGTCCAATGACCGCCTGGCTGGCCGCCAATCTGGCCCCGGTCATGTTCTTCGCGATGATCCTGTTCCTGCTGTCGGGGGCGCCGGTGGCGTTCGCGCTCGCCACCTGCGGCATCGTGTTCGGGCTGATCGGTATCGAACTGGGCCTGCTGTCGGCGTCGCTGGTGCAGGCGATGCCGGACCGCGTGTTCGGCGTCATGAGCAACGACACGCTGCTCGCGATCCCCTTCTTCACCTTCATGGGCCTGCTGCTCGAACGCTCCGGCATGGCCGAGGACCTGCTCGACACCGTCGGCCGGCTGTTCGGCACGCTGCGCGGCGGGCTGGCGGTGGCGGTGGTACTGGTCGGTGCGATGCTGGCGGCCACCACGGGCGTGGTCGCGGCGTCGGTCATTTCCATGGGCCTCATTTCGCTGCCCATCATGCTGCGCGCCGGTTACGACGCGCGGCTGGCCAGCGGCGTGATCGCCGCGTCGGGCACGCTGGCGCAGATCATTCCGCCCTCGCTGGTGCTCATCGTGCTGGCCGACCAGCTGAACCGGCCGGTCGGCGACATGTACCGCGGGGCGCTGCTGCCGGGGCTGGTGCTGACGGGGCTCTATCTGCTCTACGTGCTGGGCATGGCCTGGCTGAAACCGAAGAGCGCGCCGGCGCTGCCGGAGGCGGACGACCACGACGCGGCCGAGCGGCGCGGTGTGTGGGCACTGTTCGCGGTGGCGCTGGCGGCCGGTGTCGGCGCCAGCCAGTTGCCGGCGCTGCAGGCGCACGCGGCCGACGCGCGTGCTTTGCTGTCGGTCACCGCCGGTGGCGCGGTGGCCTGGCTGCTGGCGCTGGCGGACCGCCTGCTGCGCCTGAACCTGCTGCCCGATCTGGCGCGCCGAGTGGCTTTCGTGCTGATGCCGCCGCTCGCGCTCATTTTCCTCGTGCTCGGCACCATCTACCTTGGGCTGGCGACGCCGACCGAAGGCGGCGCGATGGGCGCGGCCGGCGCGCTGCTGATGGCGCTGGCGCGCCGCCGGCTCAGCGGCGAGCTGTTGAACCAGGCACTCGACCGCACGGTGCGGCTGACCTGCTTCGTGCTGTTCATCCTGATCGGCGCGCGGCTGTTCTCGCTCACCTTCTACGGCATCGACGGCCACCTGTGGGTCGAGCACCTGCTGCTGTCGCTGCCCGGCGGCCAGACCGGCTTCCTGATCGCGGTCATGCTGCTGGTGTTCGTGCTCGCCTTCTTCCTCGACTTCTTCGAACTGGCCTTCATCATCGTGCCGCTGCTGGCGCCGGTGGCCGAGAATCTGGGCATAGACCTGGTGTGGTTCGGCGTGTTGCTGGCGGTAAACATGCAGACCTCCTTCATGCATCCGCCCTTCGGCTTCGCGCTGTTCTACCTGCGCTCGGTGGCGCCGAAGACGCTGCCCACGCGCGACATCTACTGGGGCGCCGTGCCCTTCGTCGGCATCCAGATCCTGATGGTGGCGCTGGTGCTGGCGCTGCCGCAGCTGGTCACCGCCAACCTCGGCGGCCCTGCACGGGCCGCCGGCAGCGGCGACTACATCGACGACGGCTACGAACGTGCCGACGGCACGCCGCGTCTGCCGGCCGACCACCCGGACGCATCGCTCGAAGCGGCGATCGAGCGGGCGGAGCGCTTGTCCGGCCAGACCGACGGCGACTGAGCGCGGCGCAGGCACCGTCCGTCGGGAATCCGTCCCGCGTCGCCGCTGCGGCGTCAAGTAATGCAGCGCCCTGTCGTGAACCCTTCGTCCATAGCGAACAGAAGGGCTTTCCCGTGAAGATATCCACTCGCCTGGCACTGATCGTGTCGTGCTCCGCCGTCGGTCTGGTGCTGATAGGCGGCATCGCACTGAATGAGATCCGCTCGACCATGATGGCCGAACGCGAGGCACGCATCGTCACGCTGCTCAAGCTGTCGACCGGCATCCTGCAGCGCTATCACGAGCAGGAGAAAGCCGGCACGCTGACGCGCGAACAGGCGCAGGCGCACGCCCGCGAGGCCCTGCTCGGCCTGCAGAGCGACGATCACTACATGTTCGCGCGCAGCGCCGACGATGTGCTGCTGGCCCATGTGCGCAAGGAAAAGCTCGGCCAGAAGGACAATGGTGGCGTGGCCCCGGACGGCCGCACCAACACCGACGTCTACCGTGAAGCGCTGGCCAAGGCCGACCCCGCCTTCGTCACCGTACCGGCGAAGAAACCGGGGGCCAGCGAGGCGCTGCCGAAAATGAACGGCGTCACCCATTTCGCACCCTGGGGCTGGACCCTGGGTACCGGCTTCTTCGTCGATGACATCGAACAAGCCTTCAAGTCCTACGCACTGACGCTACTGGTCATCGCGCTGGCGGTCATTGCAGCGACGGTGGCGCTGACCATCACCGCCTCGCGCCGCATCTTTGCGCAGATCGGCGGCGAGCCGGAGGTCGCGATGCGGGCCGCCACCGAAATCGCCGCCGGGCGACTCGACGTGGCGATGCCTGCGGCACGCAACGGCAGCCTGATGCATTCGCTGTCCATCATGCGCGACAGCCTGAAGACCATGATCGGGGGCATCCAGCAGGGGTCGAAGTCGCTGACCGCCGCGGCGTCCGACATCGCCGAGCGCATGCAGCAGATCCGCGAAGCCTCCGGCCAGTCGTCGTCCGCGACCTCATCGACCGCCGCGGCCATCGAGGAAATGACGGTCAGCGTGAGCCAGATCGCCGACAGTGCGCGAGACTCGGAGAACCACTCCAGCCGCTCGGCCGAACTGGCCATCGTCGGCGAACAGCGGGTGCAGTCTGCCGCCGGCGCCATCGAGGACGTGTCACGGCAGGTCACCGACGCGTCGGAGCGCATCGGCGAACTGGCCGAACGCTCGCGTCAGATCAGCGGCATCGCCAAGACCATCAAGGAAATTGCCGAACAGACCAATCTGCTGGCGCTGAACGCCGCGATCGAGGCGGCACGCGCCGGCGAACAGGGCCGCGGCTTCGCCGTCGTCGCTGACGAAGTGCGCAAGCTCGCCGAGCGCACGACGCAGGCAACGGGCGAGATCGCGCAGACCATCGCGGCGATCCAGACCGACACCGACGCCGTCGTGCACAGCATGGAAGCGGTGCGCCCGCAGATACAGAAGGGCGTGGCACTCGCCGGCGAGGCCGCGGCAGCGCTGCGCAGCATCAACGACGGCGCGACCGAGGCGCTGCACCAGATCCGCAGCGTCGCTCACGCAACCGCGGAACAGACGCAGGCCAGCAACAGCATCGCCAGCAACGTCGAACGCATCGCACACATGGTCGAGGAATCCGACCACTCGGTGCTGGCCGCTGAGCAGACGGTGCATCAGCTCAGCGCACTGGCCACCGAACTCGATTCGACCATCGCCCGCTTCCGCGTCTGATCGCGGTCAGCATCCCCCGCAGGCAAGGTCGGTGATCGCCGGAGGCTCACCGACCTGTGCCGCGCTCGATCATTTCGAGCACCGCCCGCGCGCACGCCTCCGGCGCCTCCATCGGCACCAGGTGGCCGGTCGGCAGTTCCATCCAGTTCGCACCCCAGAAGCGGCGGTTCTGTTCGCGACCGGCGAGGCGGGTTTCTTCGGAATGACTGCCAGTGATGAAACCGACTGGCGTACCGCGGGCGCGCAGCCGGCGCACGGCGAGCAGCGCGTCACGGTGCGCGATCGTGGCGTACACGTCGCGCTCGGTTTCGCGCGGGATGGCCAGCGTGACGCCGCCGCCCGGGTGCTCGTGCAGGCCGGCACGGATGAAGTCGTCGAGCACGCCGGGTGCCCAACGCTGCACGAAATCCTTGCTGCCCAGATGGGCGCGCGCTTCCTCGCGCGACGTCCAGTGGTTGCGCCGACGCGCCGCCACCGGCGCCGGACCGAGCTTCCAGGTGAGTCCGGTCGCCTTGGCCGCCGACACCAGCGTCGCCCGCCAGCCGAGCACCATGGGCGAGTCGATCAGCACGACCTGCGCCACCCGCTGTGGCAGCCGCGCTGCCGCCATTGCCGCGAGATAGCCGCCCATCGAATGCCCCACCAGCACCAGCGGCCCATCGGGCAGCGCCTGGATGCACTCCATCACCTGCGCCCGCATGCGCCGCCAGCCGTGACCGGGGCGGTGCCGCGCTTCCGTGCCTATGGTGTCGATCGCGTCGACCGTCCAGCGCGTCGCCAGCAGATCGAGAAAGGCGCGGTAAACGCCCGCCGGGTAGCCGTTTGCGTGCAGGAAAAGCAGCCGGGAAGACGGTATGTTCATTGGATCGGAAGCATAACGCTGGCCGGCAGAATGCTCCCTGCGGCCGTTTGAGTCATGTCAATGTTGCGGCGCGGAATCCAGCGCAGACTGGTTATAAACAACCCACCAATCGGAAGGAAGACATCATGAAAAGAGAATGGGCAGTCATCGCGCTCTCCCTCTGTATGAGCGGCCCGGTATGGGCCGACGCGTCGGGCAAGCACGCCGGCGCCGACCACCCGGCCGAGGCCGTCAAGGGCAAGAAGCCGGCCAATGTCGCCGCCAAGCCTGCGCTGCCGCCCGGAGTCAGCACGAAGTCGAAGAAGGTGCATGCCGGCTACGAACACCCGGCGGTCGAAGGGCATGACCAGCACGTGCCGACCGCGGTCGAGAATACGCCGGCCTTGCCGCCGGGCGCCACCACGGCAACGCACAAGGTGCACGCCGGCCAGGAGCATCCGGCCGTCGAGGGCCATGACCAGCATGTGCCGACCGCGGTCGAGAACAAGCCGGCCTTGCCGCCGGGCGCCACCACGGCCACCCACAAGGTGCACGCCGGTTACGAACACCCGGCGATCGAAGGCCATGACCACCCGCTGCCGTCGGCCACCGAAAGCCGGCCGGCCTTGCCGCCGGGCGTCAAGCCCTGAACCGGCGACCGGCGGCGCTCAGGCGCTGCCGGCTGCCCGCTCCGCATTGATCAGCCGTGCGCCCGTGTCGGCATCGACGCCGACACGGGCGAGCACATGCACCCCCATCTGCAGCGCCGCTTCGAGCGCTTCGGGAATCACTTCGCTGGCCCCCGCCGCCATCAGTTCGCGCGCATGTGCCGCATCGCGCGCACGCGCGATCAGCGGCAGCGCCGGAAACTCCGCGCGCAGACTGCGCACGACATGACGGGCCGCTGCCGTGTCGTCCATCGTGACGACGATGGCGCGCGCGCGGCCGGCGCCGAGGTGATGCAGCAGGGACGGGCGGCCGGCATCGCCGACAATGACCGGTCGCCCCTGCGCGTGATGTTCGGCCGCCGCCGACACGTGGCGCTCGATCGCCACCCAGCGCACGTCGGCGCGGTCGAGCAGGCGCGCCACCAGCTGGCCGACGCGGCCGAAGCCGGCGATGATGACCATGTCCTCGTCGGCTTCGTCGTCCGGCAATGACACGGGTGCGTCGGCCTCGCGCGTGTCGAGCTTCTGCCGCAGCACGCGGCCGGCCCGCGCCGCCAGCGGCGTCAGGAACATGCTCAAGGTCACCACCAGCAGCATGAAGTTGCCGACCGCGCCGGCCAGCACACCGCCGGCGATGGCCACGCCAATGACGATGAAGCCGAATTCGCCGGCCTGGCCGAGCAGCAGCGCCGCCTCGGCCGCCTCGCCGCGACTCAGGCCGCTGCGCCGGAACAGGCCGTACATGGTCGCGCTCTTGATCGCGTACAGGCCGAGCACCGAGGCGACCAGCCAGCCGGCGTCGCCGGCCGCCTGCAGCAGATCGAGGCTCATGCCGACCGACACGAAGAACAGGCCCATCAGCAGACCCTTGAACGGCTCGATGGCGAGCAGCGCGGCGTGCCGGTATTCGGTTTCGGCCAGCATCAGGCCGGCGAGGAAGGCGCCGAGCGCCATCGACAGACCGGCGGCGCCGGTCAGCGCCGCCACGCCGAGGGTGGCGAACAGCGTCAACGCCATGAAGCTGTCGGCCTGGGTGGTGACCGACACGCGCCGGAACAACGGGGTCAGCACGAGGCGTCCGAATAACAGGATGAGCGCCACGGCCGCCGCCGCCTTCAGCAGCGCGGTCAGCATCAGCATCAGGAAGTGTCCGCCACCGCCCTCGCCAGCCATCAGACCGAGCAGGATGAGCAGCGGCACGACGGCGATGTCCTGCAGCAGCAGTACGGCAAAACTCATGCGGCCGACGGTGGAGCGGGTCTGACCGGATTCGGCCAGCAGCTGCATCACCACCGCCGTCGACGACATGGCCAGGCCGAGGCCGAGCACCACCGCCGTTTCCTCGCTGTGGCCGAAGGCCAGCGCGACCGCGCCGATCAGCGCACCGCAACCCAGCCATTGCGCGCTGCCGACACCCAGCACCCAGCGGCGCAGCGACCACAGCTGACGCGCCGGCAGTTCGAGGCCGATCACGAACAGCATGAACACCACGCCCAGTTCGGCCAGCACGCGCACGCCCTCGCCGTCCGCGATGGTGAGCCAGCGCAGCCAGGCCTGGTCGGCCGCGATGCGGCCCAGTCCGTTCGGCCCGACCAGCGCACCGATCACCAGGAAGGCGACCACCTGGCTCACCCGCGCACGGGCGAGCAGCGGCATCACCAGGCCGGCGATGGCGAGGAACAGCAGGATGGGCTGCAGATGAGGCAGGCCGGCGTGGGCGTCCATTGTTTCAGGATGCCTTGGCGCACGGCCGGCCGTATTGACGCAGGTCGGTCGGCGCGCGGCGATTCATGCCGCGGCCGCCTTACTCGGTCGGGGCGTACACGTTGGTCAGCGTGCCGACGCCGCTGACAGTGACGTCGACCGTGGTGCCCGGCTTCATCGGCAGCACGCCGACCGAAGTGCCGCAGCAGATCACGTCGCCCGGCATCAGCGTCATGTCGCGCGAAATGCGCGACACCAGCTGCGCCGGCGAGAAGATCATGTCGGTCACCGGGTAGCGCTGACGCTCGCGGCCGCCGACCGTGGTGACGATTTCGGCATCGGCCGGCAGCGGATCGGTCGAGATGACCGGGCCGAAGCAGCCGAAGCCGTCGAAGCTCTTGGCGCGCGTCCATTGGCCGAAGGACGGGTTCTTGTCCACCAGCTCGAGCGCGCTGACGTCGTTGATGCAGGTGTAGCCGAAGATGGCGTCGGCGGCCTGTGCCTCGTCCAGATTGCGCGCAACCTTGCCGACGACGACGCCCAGTTCGCCTTCGTAGAACACGCGGCCGTCGAAACCGGCCGGCTTCGGGATGGGCTGCTGGTGCCAGTTCAGCGCCTGCGGCGAGCGCACCAGGTAGAGCGGATCTTCCGGAATCGGGTGGCCGGCCTTTTCCACAGCGGCGCGGATGTTGTGCACGATGATGACCATCTTCGGCGGCAGGCAGGGCATCAGCCACTCGATGCCCTCCAGCGGCACGGTCTCACCGGTCGGTACCGGGTTGGCGAACAGATCGCCGTCCATCAGTTCGACCGCATCGCCATTGATGCGGCCCAGGCGTTCGGCGCCGTTATGGCGCAGGCGCAGGTATTTCATGTCTCTTCCGGGCTCGTGTTTGTTGTGATGAAAAACTTCAATCGCGCAGGCGCGAGGCGACATCGACCAGACGCGCGACCGTGCGGCGCAGCATCTGCTGCATCCGCTCGTCGGCCAGGCCGCCTTCCGGCGTGAAGGCCGAAGCGGCGTTGCCGACCGCGATCTGTTCCGACAGCACCAGCGCGCCGACCGACTGCAGCACCGCGCGCAGGTGCACCAGGCCGCGCAGGCCACCGAGCGCGCCGGGCGAGGCAGCGCCCAGTGCGACCGTCTTGTTGGCGTAGGGCACGGTGCCCGCTTCGTCGCCGGCCGGGCGCGACACCCAGTCCAGCGTGTTCTTGAGCACGGCGCTCATCGACCCGTTGTATTCGGGCGATGCGATGAACAGGCCGTCGTGCGACTTGAACAGTTCCTTCAGCGGACGCACGCCCAGCGGCAGCCCAGCCGAAGCTTCGAGATCGCCGTCGTACAGCGGCAGCGGATGGTCGCGCAGATCCATCAGCGTCGCCTCGCCGCCCGCCTCCTCGATCGCGCGCGCAGCGGCGATCGCCAGCTTGCGGTTGAAAGACGCCTCGCGCGTGCTGCCGGCGAACACCAGGATGCGCGCCTTGGCGCCATCCAGCTCGGAACTGTCGCGGACGACTGCGAGGCTCTTGCTGTTGCGTGTCGAGTTGTTCATGGGGAATCCAGCCAATCGATGATGGGTTGCCACTGTTCGCGGTCGGTCTGCGCGCGCGAGCGCGACAGGTCGAAAATGCTCATGCCGTGCGCAGCCGTCTGCACATACAGCTGCGAGTTGCGCAGATAGGCCAGCACCGGCAGTTCGAGGCCGGCGCAGAAACGCTCCAGTTCGTGTGCGGCGCGGGTACGGGTGTCGACCCGCATGCCGACGATGCCGATCTTCACCTTGTTCGCGGCGACCCGCTTGTGCTCGGCCAGTTCGGTCAGGAAGTCGCCGGTGGCCAGAATGTCGAAGATGGAGGGCTGGACCGGAATCAGCACGCGGTCGACCATCTTCAGCATCGCCTCCAGCCGCTTGCCGCGCAGGCCGGCCGGCGTGTCGAGCACGACATGGGTGGTGCCGCGCGGCGGACGGGCCGGCTGTTCCGGCTCAAGTTCCCAGGTGGAGATCGGCGCCAGCAACGGCGAGCGCATGCCCAGCCAGTGACGGGCCGACTGCTGGCGGTCGATGTCGCCCAGCATGACGCGCGCGCCCTGGGTGGCCCAGTGACCGGCAACATTGGTGGCCAGCGTGCTCTTGCCGGCGCCACCCTTTGGGTTGGCGATCAGCACGCTGCGCAGCACCCGCTCCGTCATGACAATACGATCTCGCGCGCAAACTGGCCCGGCGGCTGCGCGTGCAGCGTCCAGAACGCGTCGGCCACGCGGGCGGCGTCGAGCAGGCTGCCTTCGCGCAGCACGCCGGCGATGGTGACGATGGCGGCATGCACGCCGGCCGGGGACAGTTCCTGGTGCAGGCTGAACACGAGGTTGCGCAGCGCCGCCTTCTGCACCGACAGCGAGGCGGCGGCGGCAACCGGCTCCATCGCCAGGCCGCCGCCGGTGTACAGGATGCTGCCCTGGCCGGTTGCCCGCATCGCCGGCAGCACGGCGCGTGCCGCGGTCAGCGCCCCGAGCACGCCGATGCGCAGGTCGGACGCCAGCGCTTCCGGGTCGAGTACCGACGGTGCGCATTCGCGCGGCACCGAGGCGTTGAAGATGAGCACCTCTGGCGGCGGCATCGCCTGCCGCATGTTCTCGATGGCCGATACGATGGATTCGTCGCTGCCGGCATCGACCACGAAGCCCTGCGCGGTCACGCCGCGCGCGGCCAGTTCGTGCTCGTAGCGCTCGAGCTTGCCGGCGTCGCGCGAGATCATCGCCACGCAATAGCCCTCGGCGGCGAAGCGCCGCGCCACCGCGGCACCGACGCCTGAGCCCATGCCGACGATGGCACACACTTTCGAACCCATAGTTCTCTCCCGACCTGCTGCGCTTCTACGTGTTTACTTGTTCTTTGCTGCGGCACGTGCCGCGGCCAGTGCGCTGCGACGTTCTTCGTCGGCCTGCGCAATGGCCTGCTTCTGTTCGTCGCTCAGTGGCTCGCCCAGCTGCTTTTCGATGCCGGCAGCCACCCGCGCCGACGGTTCGGTGATGCGCCCTTCCGCCGGCATGGCGGCGCGCACCTGCGCTGCCGGCAACTTCGTGATGTCGACCACGCGACGCACGAACTGCTCGTCGATGCGGCGGGTTTCGGCCTTCAGAAAGGCCGTCTGCGCCGGCGTCTGCGCCGCGGCGGGAGACAGGATGCAGCAGCAGGCGAGCAGCGACAACAGAAACTTCATCGAAAAGCGCTCCGAAAGAGGGTGTCGCCGGTGCAGCGGATGCTTCACTGCGGCAACAGGATGGTCGAGCCGGTCGTGCGGCGCGCGGCCAGTGCTTCATGCGCGCGGGCACAGTCGGCTAACGCATGACGCTGCTGAATGTTGATCTGCAGCGTGCCGTCGAGCACGCGGGCGAACAGTTCGTCGGCCGCGGCGACCAGGTCGGCGCGGGCGGCGATGTAATGGAACAGCGTCGGCCGGGTCAGGAAGAGCGAGCCCTTCTGCGCCAGCATGCCGGGTTCGAAGGCCGCAACCGGACCGGACGCGTTGCCATAGCTCACCATCATGCCCATGGGCTGCAGGCAATCGAGCGAAGCCATGAAGGTGTCGCGGCCGATGCCGTCATAGACCACGCGCACGCCGCGGCCGCCGGTCAGCGCGCGCACTTGCGCCGGCAGATCGGCGGGTGCGACGCCGGTCAGCACGTGTTCGCAGCCGTTGGCCTGCGCCAGCGCCGCCTTGTCCGGCGTGCTGACGGTGCCGATGACGGTGGCGCCGAGCGCGCGTGCCCACTGACAGGCGATCAGGCCGACACCGCCGGCGGCGGCATGAATGAGCACCGCATCACCGGCTTCGACACGGCAGGTGCGGCGCAGCAGGTAGTGCGCGGTCAGCCCCTTGAGCATCAGCGCGGCAGCGGTGTCGAAGGAAATGCCGTCGGGCAGGCGCACCAGCCGGTCGGCCGCGATGTTGCGCGCCGTGGCGTAGGCGCCGAGCGGACCGCCTGCGTAGGCGACACGGTCACCGACCGCGACCTCGCTGACGCCGGCACCGACCGCCTCGACCACACCGGCCGCTTCCTGCCCCAGTCCGCTCGGCAGCGGTACCGGATAGAGGCCGCTGCGGTGATAGATGTCGATGAAATTGACGCCGACCGCGTGCTGGCGCACACGTGCTTCGCCCGGCCCCGGTGCGCCCGGCTCGACCGCCTCGTACTGCAACACTTCGGGGCCACCGGTGCGGTGCATGCGTACAGCGAAATCCGTCATGGTCATCCTGCCCTCATGGTGATTGGCGCGGAATTCTACCGGTCATGATCGGGGTCTGTTGCCCTTCGCGTCGAGGCGCGCACGCGCGACGACCGCAATCGGCACGCTTATTGTGCACTGCACCCAATGATTTGGCAGAATGCCTCTTTCGGTCAGGGAGTCCGTCATGCGTCGCGTCGTGTTCAATCAGAAAGGTGGCGTCGGCAAGTCCACCATCACCTGCAATCTCGCCGCCATCAGCGCGGCAAGCGGCAAACGTACGCTGGTGATCGACCTCGATACGCAGGGCAATTCGAGCAACTACCTGCTGGGCAAGGCGGCGGACAGCGTCGAACTGGGCGCCGCCGACTTCTTCGACCAGATCCTGAACTTCAAGCTGACGCCCAAGGACACCACCGAATTCATCACCGACACCGCCCACCCGGGCCTGGCCGTGATGACCGCCAGCGCCAAGCTGGCCGAGCTCGAGAACAAGCTGGAATCGCGCTACAAGATCTACAAGCTGCGCGAGGCGCTGGAAGCGCTGGACCAGTTCGACCACATCTACATCGATACGCCGCCGGCGCTGAACTTCTACTCGCGTTGCGCGCTGATTGCTGCCGAATCGGTGCTGATCCCGTTCGATTGCGACGAGTTCTCGCGCAAGGCGCTGTACCAGTTGATCGACAACATCGAAGAAATCCGCGCCGACCATAACGAGGCTTTGAAGCTCGAAGGCATCGTCGTGAACCAGTACCAGGCGCGCTCCAGCCTGCCGGCGCGCGTGGTGCAGGAACTGCGCGACGAAGGCCTGCCGGTGCTCGACGCGACGCTGTCGCCGTCGGTCAAGGTGAAGGAGTCGCACGAGGCTGCGCTGCCGCTGATCCACTTCGCGCCGTCGCACAAGCTGGCGCAGGAATTCGTCGCGCTGCACACGCTGCTGAACGGCGCGTGAGTGGTTTCGTCGTCGCGCTGATCGCGATCGCGGCGCTGGTGTGGCTGCTGACCGGCGGTCTGCGCCGCCCGCGCGACCGCCCGCATGACGCACACGCGGACGGCAGCGGCCTCCCGGGCAGCAGCAACGATTCGGGCTGCACCCATGTCGGCGAGGGCGGCGGCGATTGCGGTGGAGGTGGTGGCGATGGCGGCGGTGGCGGTGACTGAGGTCGAGCGGGCAGCGGGCGAGCGCTGCGAACTCCGGACGCCCGACGGCGTCTGAGCGGACATGAAACACGGCGCCCTGCTCTTCTCCTTGCTGGCATGTCTGGCCGCAGCGCCGCTGGCGGCCGCGGACAGCTACCGCGCAGTGGTCGAGCTCGACAATGGCTGGCCGCGCGGCTGCGGCACTGCGGTGACGGTGTCTGGCTGGGACATCCGCGTCGTGCGTCAGCGCGACGGCGACGAGGTGAATGCCCGCGTCGAGGTTCAGCCGCCGCCGGGCAATCCTGGACTGCCGGTGCTGGCGCGGCTGGAAGTCGAGCAGTTCCGCCCCGCCATACTGCTGGTCGCACAGGACGGCCGCCTCACGCTGCCCGGCTTCGAGGCCGACAAGCAGCTCGACTGGGCGACGCTGATGCGCAACTTCCTGTTCTTCGGCGGTCGGCTGGTGCTGGGACAGGTCGGCGGCGACGTCGAGCTGCCCTTCAATGGCCCGGCGCCACGCGACGTGACGGGGCAGTACCTGAACTGCGCCGGCGACCTCGCCGCGCCTTTCCGCAACGGCAGCTAAGGCCGCGCTCAGCGGCTGATCGCCGTCAGCACCCAGCCTTCGCCGAAGGAGGTTTCCTCGACCCGCAGTATCCGCCCGTCCATCATGTCGACGTCGAAAGAGCGCCACGGCCGGCTGCGCCGCTTGCTGTCCGCCGCGGCAAGCCAGGCGTCGATGTCGTCGGTTTCGATGCGCGGCCCGATGCGGTGCGTGTAGCAATTTCGCATCAGGTCGGCAAAGCGCAGATCGCCTGCCGGCACGCAGTACATTTCGATGAAAGCGGCATTGGCCAGCACCAGCCGGTCGACCGGATCGAACAGCGCGAAGGCGGTTTCGCTCATGTCTATGCCGGTCAGCAGCTGACGCAGCACGTCCGGCCGCGCGGCCGCCACCGCCAGGTGCGGTGGCACCTCCTCCTCACCGTTCAGCGGACCGTCTTCGGCCTCGCTGCCGCCTGGGCCGGGCAGCACGATGCGGTCGCGACCGGCGTGCTTGGCGCGGTACAGCATCTGGTCGGCCACCCGCATCCACGCCTCGCAGGTGTCGAGCATCGGCGTCAGTTCGGCCACACCGAAGCTGGCGGTGACCACGTGGCCGTCGATCAGCGGTTCGTCGTGCAGGCATCGGCGCAGCCGCGCCATCAGGTCGCGCGCGCCCTCACCGGTGGTGTCCGGCAGCAGGATGCCGAACTCCTCGCCACCATAGCGGCCCGCCGTATCGTTCGCCCGCAGTTCGCGGCCGAGCAGCGCGGCGAAGCGGCGGATGGCCTCGTCGCCGGCGGCATGGCCGTAGCGGTCGTTGATGTACTTGAAATGATCGAGATCGGCCATCACCAGCGTTGCCGTATGCCCGTAGCGACGGTAGCGCGCAAACTCCTTGCGCACCAGCACCTCCCAGTGACCGCGGTTGGCGAGGCCGGACAGTGCGTCGATCCGGCTCAGTGTCTCCAGCGCCTCGCGCTGACGCTGGAGCTTGCGCAGCGCCTGGTTGGTGACGAAGCCAATGGCGATCGGGTGCAGCAGCATCGGCACGCTGGCCGCGACGACGACCAGACTGGACAGCGGCTGCCAGTCGAATCCGTAAAGCAGCACGCCGGCGAACACCCCCACCGCATGCACCAGCAGGCCGCGCAGCATCAGACGGGGGCCGCAGCCGGCGACGCTGTCCATGCTCATCAGCGCGAGGATGAGCAGCGAGGGCACGGCGTTGAAGGCCATCAGCGCGGTCCACGCGCCACCGAAGAAGTGATCGGCCAGCAGGTTGTCGCCTTCGGCGCGGAAAGGATCGCGCGACTGCCGGGCGCGCCACCAGGCCAGGTGCGGCCACAGCAGCGCATGCAGCATGGGGCCGAGCCAGAGCAGCCAGGACGGCCACGACAGGTCGCCGCGCTCGTACAGCACGGCGAGCACCATCGGCAAGCCGAACAGCAGCCCGGCCTGCCGCGCGCGATAGCTGCGCTGCGCGAAACCCAGCTGCGGCGTGTGCTCGCCACCGCCTGCGACAGCGGTGTTCATGCCGTCACCCTGTTCGGGCGCGGACACAACGAAGCATCGGGGGACATTGCGGACTGCACGGGCAACTCGCTGAAATCGGACCGGGCCCGGAAGGCGGACCCGCGACCCGTCATTTTAGCGGGGGCGCCGGTCACCGCCTGAAAGGATTGGTGTCGTGCGTTCACTGCACGCGGGGCGCCGGACGCAGGAAGCGGCGTTCGAACTCGGCAGCGGTGAGCGGCTCGGCGTACAGATAGCCTTGGCAGGCGTCACAGCCGTGCGCGCGCAGCAGATCGCGCTGCCCCTCGGTTTCGACGCCCTCGGCCAGCACCGACATGCCCAACTTGTGACCGAGCGTGATGATGGTGTCGACCAGTTCGACCGCGCTGGCGTCGCCCGGCAGGTCGCAGATGAAACTGCGGTCTATCTTGAGCTTGTTGACCGGCAACCGCTTCAGGTAGGCAAGCGACGAGTAGCCAGTACCGAAATCGTCGATCGCCATGCGCAAGCCGAGCCGCTTGATCGCATCGAGGAAGTGACGCGCTTCGTCGCCCTGCTCCATCAGGCTGGATTCGGTCACTTCGAGTTCGAGCAGCGCGGCCGGAAAGCCGGTATCGCCGAGCAGTCGCTCGATGCGCCGTTCCAGCCCGCCGCGGCGGATTTCGGCAACCGACATGTTCACCGCCAGCGTGCCGAGCCGGTAACCGGCGTCGAGCCAGGCACGCCCCTGCCGGCAGGCCAGCTCGCGCACGCGCTCACCGAGCTGCACGATCAGTCCGTTGGCTTCCATGATCGGGATGAACTGCGACGGGCCGGCGTGCACGCTGGCCGCGGCGGACAGCCGTACCAGCACCTCGGCGCCGATCAGCGCGCCGTCGGACAGATCGACCAGCGGCTGGAAGCGCAGCTCGAATTCGTCGTTCTCCAGCGCGCGCCGCAGGCCGGTCTCCAGCGACAGCCGCCGCGTCGCCTCGTCGGTGTAGGCGTCGGTGTAGAAGCGCAGCGTGTTGCGGCCGCTCCGCTTGGCCTGGTACATCGCCGCGTCGGCGTCGCGTATCAGGTCCTCGGCGCTGTTGCCGTTGTCCGGGTAGAGGCTGATGCCTATGCTCGCCTGCAGATAGATGTCCTGACCGGAGGCCAGACGCACCGGTGCGCTCAGGTTGTCGAACACGCCCTGGGCGACCAGCGCCGCCTCGCCCGGCTGGTCGAGGTTTTCGAGCAGCAGCACGAATTCGTCGCTGCCCTGCCGGCCCAGCGTGTCCTGTCGGCGCAAGCGCGCGCGCAGGCGCTGCGCGACGGCAGCGAGCACCTCGTCGCCAGCGGCGTGGCCGAGGCCGTCGTTGATGGTCTTGAAATTGTCCAGATCGAGGAACAGCACGGCCACGCGCGTGCCGCGCCGCGCGGCCAGATCGATCGCGTGCATCAGGCGCGACTGGATGAGTACGCGATTGGGCAGGTCGGTCAGCGGGTCGTACTGCGACAGGTGATGCAGCATTTCCTCGGTGCGCCGCGCCTGCGTGATGTCGGTAAGCACGCTGACGCGGTGGGTCGCCCGGCCGTCGTCGTCGTGCACGGTGGCGCAGGACAGCCAGCCCGACCACGCTTCGCCGTTGCGCCGCCGCGCCGCCACCTCGCCCTGCCAGAAGCCGCCGCCACGCAGCGCGCGGTCAATGTCGGCATACAGCCCCTCGGCGCCCTCGACATCGAGCAGCGACACCAGCGTGCATCCCTCGGTGGCGGCCGGATCGAGGCCGTTCAGTTCGCAGAAGGCCTCGTTCACGGTGACCACGACGCCGTCGAGGTCGGTCACCACGACGCCGTCGCGGGTGCTGCGCAGCGCCGCCGCCAGCAGGCGCGCCGACTGTTCGGCGCGCGCGCGGTCGCGGTCGTCGCGCAGGCGACGCACCGCGAAAGACAGATCCATCATCACCTCGTCGAGCAGACGCGCTTCGTCCTCATCCTCCGGGTCGACCTCGCGCGCGATCAGGCCAAGCACCGCGACCACCTTGTCGTCGAGCCGGATCGGCAGGCCGACGTAGCCCATGCAACCGGCGGCCCGCGCTGCCGGCATCCACGCGTCGTCGCCGTCGAGCGCCGACAGACGACACAGCTTGCCGCTGCGCATGACCGCGGCGGTGACGCTGCCGGCGTCGGTGGACGATGCGCTGACCAGCTGCGCGCGATCGGCGACCGCGCTGCCGGCACTGGCGCGCAGTGCGAGCATGCCGCTGTCGTCGGCACGCATGATCCAGGCGAAGCGATAGGCGCCGAACTCGATGGCGACGCGACAGATGCGTTCGAACAGCTCGTCCTCGTCGGCCGACCAGACGATGGTCTGGTTCACCTGACTGAGGAAGTTGTACAGCCGACCCAGCGCCTGCACGTGCGCCTCGGCGCGGCGGCGCGCCGTCACGTCCCACGACACCCATACGACGCGGTCGCTGCCGGGTACCGGCGACACGCGGGCATCGAACACCACCTGCCGTCCCGCCAGTTCCAGCGTGTACTCGTAGGACTGCGTGCGCTGCCGCGCCAGCGCCTGGCGGATCACCGCGAGGAAGCGGCTGCTCACGTCGGCCGGGAATACCTCCTCGACGGTGCGACCGACCAGGGTTTCCGCCGGCGACGCGAGCAAGGCGCCGCCATTGCCGAAGGACTCGATGTAGCGACCGTGACGGTCGAGCATGAAGGCGATCTCGGGCAGGCTGTCGACGAAGGCGCGCAGGCGCGACTCGCTGCCGAGCAGCGCATCGACTGCGGCATCGCGACGCCGGTGCGCAACGTACAGATAGAACAGCACGAGCAGACCGAGCACCGCCACCAGCGCCAGCGTCGCCGTGTCGTGCTGGCGCAGCAGCCGGCGCTGTGCCGCCAGATGGCGCAGCAATGCGTCCTCGAGTGCGACGGCACGGCCATCGACCGCGCGCTGCGCCAGCAGCAGCGCGCTGCCGCCCGCCTCGAATCCGTCGAGCTGGCGTTCCATGATGGCGCGCGCATCGGCCAGCGCCGCCATGTAGGCATCGGCGGCCGCGGCCACGTCGCCGGCCACCGGCGCGCGCACCGAGAAGCCGGCGATGGCACCACCGCCGCTGCGCAGATCGCGCGCGGTGGTGAGGGCACGGTCCAGATGGGCAATCACACGGGTGCGCGGTATCGTCGTCGCGCCGGTCAGCAGGCGCTCGGTGTCGAGCTGCGCAAGCAGCGCGTAACGGCGCGACTGCGCCAGATTGTCGCGCGCGGTCAGCGCGGCAGCGAGGCTGTCGTCCCAGCGCACGTGCGCATAGCTCATCAGGCCCATGCAGGCGCACAGCAGCAGCGCCAGACCGAATACCGGCGGGCCGCCCGCCATTGCGCTGCGCCCGTTCATCGCTGTGCAGGCGCCGGCAGGTTGTGCGGACCGAAGCCGAAGGCCGCGACCAGCGCGCGATGCTCGGGCGAACCGAGGTAGCCGGCCATCGCCTCGTCGATGCGGCGTGCCATCGCCTCGTCCTGCGGACGCAGCGCGAAGGCGGGCCAGCCTGCTTCGCCACGCCCTTCACGCTGCGGCGGCCGGTAGGGCTGCGCAAGTTCGACACCGGTCAGACCGGATACCTTCAGCATGTGGCGCAAGGACACGTCGGACAGCGCAAGCGCGTCGGCCCGGCCCTCGATCACCGCCACCGCGGCGCTGGTCGCGTCGCTGTGCCGCTGAATGCGGGCGGCCGGCACGCCGGCTCGCTTGGCCACCGTCAGTTCGACCGCGCCGTCGATGACGGCCAGCACCGCATCCGGGTGCGCGGCGATGTCGTCGAGGCCGTGCAGGTCGAGCGGATTGCCCGCACCCACCAGCAGCGCCGACGACACCTGCGCGGTCGGCCGGGTGAAGCGTGCGCGCTGCGCGCGCTCGGGGGTCACGAACAGACCGCTGGCGACAATGTCGGCGCGACCGGCCTGCAGATCGTGCAGCAACTGGCCGAACTCGGTGTGGATGAACTCGACCTCGCCGAGACCCGCCCGCTTGGCCAGCACGCGTAGCATTTCGGGTGCCTCGCCGGTGACACGGCCGCGCGCGTCGATGTAGGCGAACGGTGGCTCGATCGAATACAGCGCACGCAAGGTCGGCGCAGCGCCCGATCGCGCCGTATCGTCGTAGATGATCCGGCCGAGCACCAGCGCGACGAGGGCAACGATGAATCCGGCAAGCAGGTAGGGAGTGCGCATGACGGGTTGCTGACGAGGTCAGCCTTGCATTCTAGCGTCGCGTCATGACCCGTCCATGCAGGGCAGCACGAACCGCGTCGATCACTGCCTTTTCGTAGCGACCGCCGCGCAGCCGGTCGCTCAGTTCGATCTGCACGCCGCGGCCCTGCCGCCCCCGGTTGCACAGATTGCGCGGGTCGAGGCCGGCGTAGCGATGGCCGCTGGTCTGCGCGAGCACGCCGCGTGCGTACAGGCGATCGGCCAAGGCACAGGCAAGCGCACGATCGCGGCCGCCGAGCAGCGCCCGCTCGCCGGTATCGGCCACGCCATGCACCGCCAGCACGGCGTCGCAGTCGGCAATCAGCGCCAGGGCGCGCGGCTCGTCGAAGCGGGTACTGGTGATGTGCAGTGTTTCGAAGTTCATCGCCGGCAACGCGCCTTCGAACAGGTAAAGGTCGAAGTCGTCGCCGGCGATCGCACGCGCCACCTCCGACGTGCCGCGCTCGATGCGCCCACCATGCGGCGCGACGATGGCGACCCCGCTACCGCGTCGCTCGACGGTGACGTGGTAGTCGATGCCCTCGCGATGCGCGGACGACAGCTCGGCGTAGCTGCGATGGCGGTCGCGATGCACGTCGTTCAGGGCTTGCCGGACAGGAACAGCTTCTCGATGCGCGCCATGCCCGGGTGATCGCGTCCCGAACGACGCAGTTCGGCGAAGTCCTCGCGCAGGATGCGGCGGAATTCGTCGGCGCCGCGCAAGGTCATGTTGGCGGCGTACACCTCGCGCGCATTTCCGATCTGTCCGTTCAGCAACAGCGCGTGCGCGTGGTTGATCTGCGCCGCCTTGAATTCCGGCGCGTCGTTCGGCACCTTGGTCGCCGCCTGCAGCACCTCGTCGTAGCGGCCGAGGTTGAGGCAGGCCCAGGACCAGGCGACCCAAACCGAATTGTCCTTGTAGCCGGCCTGCATCGCTTTCTCCAGCCAGCGTGCCGATTCGGCGTAGTCGGTCTGGGCACCACCGCCGCTGTAGATCGCCGCCAGATGGACATAGGCCGGCGCGTAGTTCTTGTCGGCCGCGCGCCGGACCCAGGCCAGCGCCAGTTCCGGCGCCAGCGGGTCGGCAGTGTCGGCTTCGATCATCTTGGCCAGCAACAGCATGCCTTCCGGGTCACCGCCTTCGGCCGCCAGCGTGTACCAGCGGCGAGCCTCTGCCGCATTGCGCTCGACGCCGATGCCGCTGGCACGGATCTGCCCGGCCACGGCCTGTGCCCGCGCCAGTCCGGCCTCCGCCGACAGCAGCGCCCAGCGTGCCGACTCGGTGTCGTTCTTGTCCAGGCAGGTGCCGAAGAAATGCCAGTCGGACATCTGCAGCATCGCTTCCGGCTCGCCCTTCTCGGCGGCGCCACGCGCCTCGGCCAGTGCCGTGTCGCACTCGCCGCGCAGGTGGGCGGTGCGCCACTGTTCCGACGCCGCGGCCGTGCCCGCTGCCGACAGCAGCGCTGCGAAACAGAAGAGGCGGACGCGCGCGCTCATGAGCAATCAGGCCGGCGACAGCTTGGCCACGCCGAGCGCCAGCCACTTGACGCCCGACGCACCAAAATTCACCTGGACCCGGGCGTCGGAGCCCGAGCCTTCGGCGTTGACGATGACGCCAGCGCCGAACTTGGCGTGGCTCACCTGTTGGCCGACGCGGAAGCCGCTGTCATTGACCGCCGTCGTCCGGCGACCGCTGCCGAAGCTGCGCGGATTGCTGCTTGCCGGTGCCGACGGCGCGGCACTGCTGCTGCCGAAGCCCCCGTAGCCGCGTGCGCTGGCCGGCGGCGTAAGCCACTTCAGCAGTTCGGCCGGAATTTCATCGAAGAAGCGGCTGCGCAGGTTGTAGCGGGTCTGGCCGTGCAGCATGCGCGACTGCGCGAACGACAGATAGAGCCGCTTGCGGGCGCGGGTGATGGCGACGTACATGAGCCGGCGCTCTTCTTCCAGACCGTCTCGCTCCAGCACCGAGTTCTCGTGCGGAAACAGGCCTTCTTCGAGACCGCCGATGAACACCACGTCGAATTCCAGACCCTTCGCCGAATGCACGGTCATCAGTTGCACCGCCGCCTGGCCGGCGTCGGCCTGGTGTTCGCCCGCTTCGAGCGAGGCGTGCGACAGGAAGGCGGACAGCGGATCGGGCGGCGCGGCTTCGTCCTCGGCCGCGACCTGGGCGTAGCCTTCCTCGGAAATGAAGTTGGCGGCCGCGTTGATGATTTCGTCCAGGTTGGCAACGCGCTCCTGACCCTCCTTTTCAGTCAGGTAGTGCGCGCGCAGGCCGGACAGTTCGAGCACCTGCTCGACCATTTCCGGCAGCTTCAGCCCCTCGCAGGCGAAGCGCAGCTGATCGACCAGCTTGATGAAGGCGCCGACCAACTGCGCCGCCTTGCCGGTCAGGAAATTCAGCGCGCCGTACAGGCTGCTGCCGTGCGCCTGCGCGGCGTCCTGCAGCTGTTCCAGCGAACGCGCGCCGATGCCGCGGGTCGGGAAGTTCACCACGCGGGTGAACGCCGTGTCGTCGTGCGGATTGGCGATCAGCCGCATGTAGGCCAGCGCGTGCTTCACCTCCTGCCGCTCGAAGAAGCGCAAACCGCCATAGACGCGATAGGGAATGCCGGCCGAGAACAGCGCGTGTTCGAGCACGCGCGACTGCGCATTGCTGCGGTAGAGCAGCGCGATGTCGTCGCGCGCGGTGCCGTCGTGGATCAGCGCCCGGATTTCCTCGACCACCCAGCGCGCTTCCTCGATGTCGTTGAAGGCCTCGTACACGCGTAGCGGTTCGCCATGACCGGCTTCGGTCCACAGGTTCTTACCGAGGCGGCCGCTGTTGTGCTTGATCACGGCATTGGCGGCGTCGAGGATGTTGCCGTGCGAGCGGTAGTTCTGTTCCAGCCGGATCACGTTGTCGACATGGAACTCACGCTCGAAGTCGCGCATGTTGCCGACCTCGGCGCCGCGGAAACGGTAGATGCTCTGGTCGTCGTCGCCGACCGCCATCACCGCCGCCTGGCCTTCGGTGCCGAGGCCGGCCAGCAGCTTGAGCCAGCGGTACTGCAGCACGTTGGTGTCCTGGAACTCGTCGACCAGGATGTGGCGGAAGCGGCGCTGGTAGTGCGCGCGTATCGGTTCGTTGCGCTGCAGGAGTTCGTGGCAGCGCAGCAGCAGCTCGGCGAAATCGACCACACCTTCGCGCTGGCACTGCGCCTCGTAAGCCTGGTACAGCTCGACCCGCTTGCGCGCGAAATCGTCGAAGGCTTCGACCTCGTGCGGGCGCAGGCCCTGCTCCTTGGCCGAGTTGACGAAATACATCAGGTCGCGCGCCGGAAACTTCTCGTCGTCGATGTTCAGCGCCTTCAGCATGCGCTTGATCGCCGACAGCTGGTCGGCCGAATCGAGGATCTGGAACAGCTGCGGCAGCCCGGCCTCTTTCCAGTGCGCGCGCAGCATGCGGTTGCACAGGCCATGGAAAGTGCCTATCCACAGCCCGCGTGCATTCATCGGCAGCATCGCGGTCAGCCGCGCCAGCATCTCCTTGGCCGCCTTGTTGGTGAAGGTGACCGCAAGAATGCCGTGCGGCGACACCTGGCCGGTCGAAATGAGCCAGGCCAGACGCGTGGTCAGCACGCGCGTCTTGCCTGACCCGGCGCCCGCGAGGATGAGCGCCGACTGCGACGGCAGCGTGACGGCCTGGAACTGCTGTTCGTTCAGACCGGAAAGAAGCGGGTTGGATGTCATGCGGCGGATTCTACCGGGCTGCCTGCCGACGGTCGCGCCCGCGGACGTGTAGTCCTCCTCCTACAGCGAGGAACCGGCCCCGGGCAGGGTGGTCGCGTCTAACCCGGACAACGCAAACAGGGAGAGACCACGACAATGAACGACTGGACACAGACCGCCGCCTGGCTGTACGCATGGGCGGGCGACCGCCTGCCTCAGGTGCTTGACCTCGCGGTGAAGCTGTTCCTGATCCTGCTGCTCGCCTGGATGCTGCAGCACCTCGCCCGGCGCTCGATACGTCTGATCCACGAAACACTGCGCCGGCGCACCGACTGTGCGGAAGACATCAAGCGCATCGACACCCTGGTTCGGGTCGCACGCTACGCGGCATCGGTGGTCATCCTCGTGCTGGCCGGCGGCATCGCGCTGAGTGCGCTGGGCATTTCGGTCGCCCCGCTGCTGGCCACCGCTGGCGTGGCCGGCATCGCCATCGGCTTCGGTGCCCAGTCGCTGGTGAAGGATCTGTTCTCGGGGCTGTTCGTGCTGCTGGAAAACCAGATCCGCGTCGGCGACATCGTGGACATCGCCGGACACGGCGGCGTGGTCGAAGAAGTGACGCTGCGCTATGTGCGCCTGCGCGATTACGAGGGCAATGTGCACTTCGTCCCGAACGGCGAGATCACGACGGTCACCAGCCGCTCGCGTGAATTCGCCAATGCAGTGATCGATGTGCGAATGGCGCCGACCGACCGGGTGGCCGACATCTACGCCATCATGTTCGACGTCGCCAAGGCGATGCGCGAGGACGAGCACTTCGGCGCCCGCATACTCGGCGACCTCGAAATAGCGGGCGTGGACCAGTGGCAGGAATCGGCGCTCATCGTGCGGGCACGCATCCGTGTCGCGGCGATGGCGCAATGGGAGGTGCGGCGCGAATTCCTGCGGCGGGTGAAGGAAGCGTACGACGAGCGCGGCCAGACCTTGCCGCTACCGCATCTCACGCTGCGCTTCGCCGACGACGCCGAAACCCTACTGCGCGAAGTGTCGCGCAGCAGCCCGGCGACACGCCGGACGGCTCCGGCCTGAGCCTGCCCGGTAACGGGGCCTCGTTTTCCGGCGGGCGGAGGCCCGCCGGGCCTATAATTGCAGGTTAGCGTTCATTTCCGCCGCATCCCGCCTCATGTCAGAAAAACAGACCCCCGCCTACACCCCGTCCGAGGTCGAAGCCGCCGCGCGCCGCTACTGGGACGACAGCCAGACCTTCAAGGCCGTCGAGGACGCGTCGAAGCCCAAGTACTACTGCCTGTCGATGTTCCCCTACCCGTCGGGCAAGCTGCACATGGGCCATGTGCGGAACTACACCATCGGCGACGTACTGACCCGCTTCCACCGGATGCGTGGCTACAACGTGCTGCAGCCCATGGGCTGGGACGCCTTCGGCCTGCCGGCCGAGAACGCGGCGATCAAGAACGCGGTGCCGCCGGCGAAATGGACCTACGACAACATCGACTACATGCGCCAGCAGCTCAAGGCGCTGGGCTTCGCCATCGACTGGAGCCGCGAACTGGCGACCTGCCAGCCGTCGTACTACAGGTGGAACCAGTGGCTGTTCCTGCGCATGCTGGAAAAGGGCATCGCCTACAAGAAGACGCAGGTGGTGAACTGGGACCCGGTTGATCAGACCGTGCTCGCCAACGAACAGGTGATCGACGGCCGCGGCTGGCGCACCGGCGCGCTGGTCGAGAAACGCGAGATTCCCGGCTACTACCTCGGCATCACGCAGTACGCCGACGAACTGCTGGACGATCTGGACACGCTGGACGGCTGGCCCGAGCGCGTGAAGACCATGCAGGCCAACTGGATAGGCAAGAGCACCGGCGTGCGCTTCGCCTTCAGCCACGACGTCCGCGATGACACCGGCGCGCTGATCGACGACGGCCGGCTGTGGGTGTTTACCACCCGCGCCGACACCATCATGGGTGTCACCTTCTGCGCGGTCGCCGCCGAACATCCGCTGGCCACCCACGCCGCCCGCAACAACCCGGAACTGGCCGCCTTCATCGAGAAGTGCAAGCACGGCTCGGTGATGGAAGCCGACATGGCGACCATGGAAAAGGAAGGTCTGCCGACCGGCCTCACCGTCGTGCATCCGCTGACCGGCGAATCGGTGCCGCTATGGGTCGGCAACTACGTGCTGATGAGCTACGGCGACGGCGCGGTGATGGCGGTGCCGGCGCACGACGAGCGCGATTTCGGCTTCGCGAAGAAGTACGACCTGCCGATCCGACAGGTGATCGCGGTCGGCGACAACGTCTTCTCGACTGACGCCTGGGCCGAGTGGTACGGCTCGAAGGACGGTGTCTGCGTGAATAGCGGCAAGTACGACGGCCTCGGCTATGCCGCCGCGGTCGATGCAGTGGCGGCAGACCTCGCCGGCAAGGATGGCGAGAAGAAGGTGCAGTGGCGCCTGCGCGACTGGGGCGTGTCGCGCCAGCGCTACTGGGGCTGTCCGATTCCCATCATCCACTGCGATCACTGCGGCGACGTGCCGGTGCCGGACGACCAGCTGCCGGTGGTGCTGCCGGAGGACTGCATTCCGGATGGCTCGGGCAACCCGCTGCTCAAGCGCGACGACTTCATCAACGTCGCCTGCCCGAAGTGCGGCGCCGCGGCGAAGCGCGAAACCGACACGATGGACACTTTTGTCGATTCGAGCTGGTACTACGCCCGCTACTGCTCGGTCGGCAACGACGCGGCCATGGTCGATGAGCGCGCCAACTACTGGATGCAGGTGGACCAGTACATCGGCGGCATCGAGCACGCCATCCTGCACCTCTTGTACTCGCGCTTCTGGTCCAAGGTGATGCGCGACATGGGCCTGATGACGGTGAAGGAACCGTTCGCCCGTCTGCTCACCCAGGGCATGGTGCTGAACCACGCCTGGCTGCACAAACCTGAAGGCGGCGGCAAGAACTACTACTGGGAAAGCGAGGTCGAGGTCCAGCGCGACGCCAAGGGGCAGATCACCGGCGGCCGGTTGAAGGCCGACGGCACCGTGCTCGAGCACGAACTGACCACGATGTCGAAGTCGAAGAACAACGGCGTGGACCCGCAGGCGCTGATCGACCAGTACGGCGCCGACACCGCACGCTTCTTCATGATGTTCGCCAGCCCGCCGGAACAGACGCTGGAATGGAACGACGCCGGTGTCGAAGGCGCGCACCGCTTCCTGAAGCGCGTATGGAATTTCGCCCAGGACTACACCGCCGAACTGCGCGCGCGAGTGCCAGCCGCGTCGACGCTGGGCAAGGCCAAGCTGCCGGCCGCGCTGGCCGACCTGCGGCGCGAACTGCATCTGGTGCTGAAGCAGGCCAGCTACGACCTCGGCAAGCAACAGTTCAACACGGTCGCCTCCGGCTGCATGAAGATGCTCAACGCGCTGGAAAAGGCACCGCGCGACGGCGCCGAAGCGGCCGAGGTGATCGGCGAAGGCCTGTCCATGCTGCTGCGCGTGCTGTCGCCGATCTGCCCGCACATCACGCACGTGCTGTGGCGCGACTGCGGCTTCGGCGACGACATCCTGAGCGCCGAATGGCCGGAGCCGGCCGACTCGGCGCTGGTGCAGGACGAGGTCGAACTGATGCTGCAGGTCAATGGCAAGCTGAGGGGCAGCCTGCGCGTCGCCGCCGATGCGGCCAAAGACGCCATCGAGGCGGCGGCGCTGGCCAACGAGTCGGCGCAGAAGTTCATGGAAGGCAAGCCGGCGAAGAAGGTGGTCGTCGTGCCCGGCCGTCTGGTCAATATCGTGTGCTGAAGCAGGAGATACCCGTGAGCGCCCCCGCCAACCCGTCCCGCCGCAGCCTGCTGCTCGCCGCCGCCGCCGCGCTTCCGCTGGCGGCCTGCGGTTTTCACCTGCGCGGTGTACGTGATCTGCCTTTCCAGACGCTGTACATCAACGGCAGCCGCAGCAACACGGAGCTGACCACGCAGATCCGCCGCGCGATACAGACGCAGAGTTCGACCCAGGTGGCGGACGAACCGTCAGCTGCCGACGCCATCGTCGACATCACCGAGAACAAGGTCGAAAAGGTCATCCTGAGCCTGAACTCGGCCGGCCGCGTGCGTGAATATCAACTGCGCCAGCGCTTCTCGTTCCGCGTGCGCGATCGCAACAATGTCGAGATCGCGCCGGTGTCGTCGATCGAACTGCGCCGCGACCTGACCTACAGCGATACCGAAATGCTGGCCAAGCAGCAGGAAGAACAGGTGCTGTACGACGAAATGCAGTCCGACCTGATCCAGCAACTGCTGCGCCGCCTGCAGGCGATCAAGCGCAAACCCGCCTGAGCGCGATGCAGCTGCGCGCCGAACAGCTCGACGCCCACCTGAAGGGCACGCTCGCGCCGCTCTATGTGCTGCACGGCGACGAGCCGCTGCTGGTGATCGAGGCGGCGGACGCCATCCGCGCCGCCGCCCGCGCGCGCGGTTTCAGCGAGCGCGAAGTGCTGGTGGTGACGCAGTACTTCAAGTGGTCTGCGCTGGCCGAAGCGGCTGGCAACATGTCGCTGTTCGGCGGCGACAAGCTGATCGACCTGCGCATTCCGACCGGCAAGCCGGGTCGCGAAGGCAGTGACGCACTGGCCCGCTACGCCGCAAACCCGCCGGCCGGCACGATCACGCTGGTGACGTTGCCACTGATGGACTGGAAGGCGAAGAAGAGCAGCTGGTTCGCCGCGCTGATCGAATCCGGCATGGAACTGGAACTGAACGCTCCCGGCCTTGCGCGTCTGCCCGCCTGGCTGGCCGGCCGGCTCGCCCGCCAGCAGCAGAGCGCGACACCAGAAGCACTGGAGTTCATGGCCGGCCACGTCGAAGGGAACCTGCTGGCGGCAAACCAGGAAGTGATGAAGCTCGCGCTACTGCATCCGCCCGGTGAACTTTCTCTCGAACAGGTGCGCAACGCGGTGATGGACGTCGCCCGTTACGACGTCGACGACCTGCGTCAGGCGCTGCTCGCCGGCGACGCCGCGCGCGCCAGCCGCCTGCTCGACGGCCTGCGCGCCGAGGGCGTGGCCGCCCCGCTGGTGCTGTGGATCATCGTCGCTGAACTACGCGTGCTGGCGACCGCGCGTGCCGAAATGGATGCCGGCCGCAGCGCCGACGACGCGCTGGCCGCGGCACGCATCTTCGGCGCCCGCCAGTCGCCGTACAAGCGGGCGCTGCAGCGCCTGTCCTCGGCCGCCACCCGAACTGCACTGATGCAGGCCGCGCGGCTGGACCGCATGATCAAGGGCGTGGCGCGTGGCGACGTGTGGGACGAGTTCCTGCAGATCGCGCTGCGACTGTGCGCACGCTGAGCGTTGCCGACTGGCAAGTCGCCGCGCTTTCTGCTTTCATCCGTGTTTGGCCGCCGTTTCCATAAGGTGCGCGGCTCGGGCATTTCGGGAATCAAGATGGACATCCAGGACTACATGAACACGCTGGGCCGCCAGGCCCGCGCCGCCTCGCGCATCGTGTCGCAGGCTTCCACCGCCGCCAAGAACGACGCACTGATCCGCATCGCCGTACTGCTGCGCGAGCGCGCACCGCAGCTGCTCGAAGCGAACGCGGCCGACGTCGACGCGGCACGCGCCAATGGCCTGGACGCAGCGATGATCGACCGCCTGACGCTGACCGCCAAGGGCGTCGAAGCGATGGCCCAGGGCCTGGAACAGGTCGCCGCCCTGCCCGACCCGGTCGGCGAAATGACCGACTTCAAGCGCCGCCCGACCGGCATCACGGTGGGCAAGATGCGGGTGCCGCTGGGCGTGATCGGCATCATCTACGAAGCACGGCCGAACGTGACCGCCGACGCCGCCGCGCTGTGCCTGAAGAGCGGCAACGCCGCCATCCTGCGCGGCGGCTCCGAAGCCGCGCGCTGCAATCAGGCGGTCGCCGCCTGCGTGCGCGAAGGGCTGGTCGCCGCGGGTCTGCCGGACACTGCGGTACAGGTGGTGGACACCACCGACCGCGCCGCGGTCGGCGCGCTGATCACGATGCCGCAGTTCGTTGACGTGATCGTGCCGCGCGGCGGCAAGGGCCTGATCGAACGCATTTCGCGTGAAGCCAAGGTGCCGGTGATCAAGCACCTTGACGGCAACTGTCACGTCTATATCGACGAATTCGCCGACGACGACAAGGCGGTGCGCATCGCCGACAACGCCAAGACCCATCGCTACGGCACCTGCAACACGATGGAAACGCTGCTGGTGCATGTCGCTGCGGCACCGCGCGTGCTCGGTCGACTGGCCGACATCTACCTCGGCAAAGGCGTCGAACTGCGCGGCTGCGAGCGCGCGCGCGCATTGGTGCCGGCGATGAAGGCGGCGACCGACGAGGACTGGGCGACCGAATACCTCGCCCCCATCCTCGCGGTGCGCATCGTCGATTCGCTGGACAACGCGATCGAGCACATCAACCGCTGGAGTTCGCAGCACACGGACGCCATCGTGACCGAGAACCACACGCGGGCGATGCGCTTCATCCGCGAGGTCGATTCAGCGTCGGTCATGATCAACGCCTCGACCCGCTTCGCCGACGGCTTCGAGTACGGGCTGGGTGCGGAGATCGGCATCTCGACCGACAAGATCCACGCCCGCGGCCCGGTCGGTCTGGATGGGCTGACCAGTCAGAAGTGGGTGGTGCTCGGCGACGGCCACGTGCGCAGCTGAACCCGCTGACGGGACGGCACGCCCTCCCGTCACCCCTAGCCCCCAGCCCCCAGCCCCCACGAATTGTCCGACAGCTTCCTCTCCGCCAGCATCCTGCTCCTGCTGCTGTTCGATCCGTTCGGCAACGCACCGGTCATGACCGTGCTGCTGAAGGACGTACCGACGGCGCGGCGTCAGCGTGTCGTGCTGAGGGAGTGCTTCTTCGCTTGGCTGGCGCTGCTCGCCTTCATGTGGGCCGGCGAATCGGTGATGAAGGTACTGCAGCTGTCGCAGACCTCGCTCGGTATCGCCGGCGGCGTACTGCTGTTCCTGATTGCGCTGCGCATGATCTTTCCGCAGCCGGCCGGCGTGTTCGGCGAGTGGGCCGGCGGCGAACCCTTCGTCGTGCCGCTGGCGATTCCGCTGATCGCCGGGCCGTCGGCGATGGCCATGGTGATGCTGCTGGTGTCGCGCGAGCCGGACCGCTTCTGGACCTGGACCGGCGCGATGAGCGCGGCCATGGCGGTCACCGCCTGCGTGCTGCTGGCGGCCGGGCCGCTGATCCGCCGGCTGGGTGAGCGCGGAACCTCCGCACTTGAGCGACTGATGGGCCTGCTGCTGTGTGCGGTCGCCGTCGAAATGCTGCTGACCGGCATCCGCAGCTTTGCCGGATCACTCTGAGCGGCGCGCGCCCGGACGCTGGAGCGGCCGGATGGCGCGCCCGTCAGTTGCCCAGACCGAGCGAAGTCTGCGTGAACACCGCCGCGCCGCTGACCTTGTTGATGCCGCCAATGCCGCTGTCGAAGGTGTAGACCATGCCGGCGCGCTCGGCCCCTGCGCCGGCGAAGAAGCCATGGAAACTGCCGCTCGGCGGGCTGAACGAACATCCGCTGCAGTTCGAGAACGAACCGGAGAAGGCCGCGGTGCCGCTGTTGATGCTGCCCGACCCGGTCAGCCCGAAGGTGGTAGCGCTGACCGTCACGTTCATGCCGACGCTGAGCGTGTAGGCCGAGAAATCGGCGATCATGGACCCGCTCACCGAACCGCCACTCGCACCGCCAGTCGTGGTCGGCGTGGTGTAGCCGCTCAGCGAATAGGTGCCGGTGGCACCGCCCAGCGCGGCCAGATCCGGCGTCGGCTTGCCAGCGATGTAATGTACGTCGAGCAGCGTGTCGCCGGCGCAGTCGAATTCGCCGGAACATGAGCCGCTGGCCCAGCGTCCCCAGCCGATGATGCCGTCCTGATGTGCTTCGGCAACCGAAGACGCCTGGATGTCACCGTTCGAATTCGACGCCGAGACCAACGTGCTGCCCTCGAAGGACGCGGTCGCCGAATCCAGCATCACCATGCCGCCATAGCCGCCGTACTGATCGACGTACTGGCCATAGACGTAATAACCGTCACCGGATTGCAGACTGCCGCCCGCATAGCCGTCCAGCACGTCCAGCCCGCCGCCTTCGCTGCGGTTCTCCGACACCAGGAAGGTGTCGTCGCCTTGCGGCGGCGTCAGGTTGCCGCTGTTCGACGGCGGCGGGGGCGGCAGATCGGTCTTCACTTCGGTGATGACTGGCGGCGTGCTCTGGTCTGCGACATAGGCGCTCTGCCCGTCGGACACCGTAAGGCAGCCGCCTCCATTGCAGACATCGACCGCGCCATCGCCGGTCGTCACGTTGATGCTGTTGCCGTAGACGACAGAAAACTCGGTGCCGCGGATGCCGATGGTTGCAACCGAAGTGGTGAGCTTGTAATTGCTGCGGTTGCCCTTGCCGACCAGACCGGTGATGGTGCGCAGGCCGCCCTTGATCAGGCTGAAGAAGCCACGGTCCTCGGTCGGCTTGCCGGCGAACGCGTACTGGTCGATGCGGAACTGGGTCTGCGGCTGAAGCGACACCAGCGAGCCGTCGGTAAAGCGCATCTGGGCGCGCCCGCTGCCGGTGTCGACGGTGTCGCCGCTGCCCACTTGGGCGCCGCGCGCCAGCACGCGGCTGCTGCCGTCAGCGGCCAGCGCGCGCACGTCACCCGACGTGAATTCGACACGCGCCGCGTTATCGGCCAGCGCGTGCAGCGGAAACGCCAGTGCGATTGCGAGCGTCAGGCGCGCGGGAGTGAAGGGTTTCGCCATGGCGCTCTCCTAGAACGTGCGACGCACGGCGAACTGAGCGACGCCGCGACGGTATTCGTTGAGATTGATGCTGGAGTCATTGCGCACCAGCGACACCGAAGGCGTGAGCAGCCACTGCTTGGCAAAAGCATAGCTCGCGCCCAGTGACAGCGAAGTCAGATTATCGTCGCGCACGCGGGCGAAGATCGGATCGACATTCTTGTACTCGCGCGCCTCATGCGCCAGCGCGCCGAACAGCATCCAGCGCTCGTCCAGCGTGTGCTGGGCGCCGACGCGGAAGCCGATCACGTCGTTGGCCGCGATGTTCACGCCCGAAGGCAGGTCGTTGCGCCCGGTTTCGGCGCCGAGATAGAAGCTGCCGAACAGCATGGTGCGATCGTTCGGCAGCACCAGGGCATGTCCGACGCCATAGATGTTGCGATTGACGTCGCGCACGTCGTTCGTGCCTTCGTAACGCAGTCGGCTCTGCTGGGCGAACACGGTGGTCTGGTTGCGCGCGTCGTGCGTGTGCTGCCATTGCAGCGAGCCACCGGTGTAGTCGCGCAACTTGTCGTCATCGACCTCGAACATGCCAAGCTGCAGCGCTGCGGTGATCCGGTTCGCGCCGCGCGACCACGACACGCCGGCATTGCCGTCCAAAGCGGTCGTGTCGAAGCGCGACTCGCCGCCATTGAAGCGCGCCGCACCGGTGGCGCCGGCGAGGAAGGCCCATTCTCGGTTCAGCGGCACGCGTGCAGTGACACCGCCGGACAGCGCACTGAACCAGGCGTCGCGACTCTGGCTGGCGGGGTCGAGCAGGAAGGCGCCGAGGCCGGGTACCGCGACCGCGTTCTGCGAGGTGGCGCTGTTCACGTTGGTGTCACGTCCGACCGCCGCTTCGACGAAACCGGCGAAAGACGGCTTGCCTGCGTCCGGCGCGCGGTCGATGGCCGACAGCAGGCGATCGATCGCGCGGGCCACCTCGGGCGGTACGTTCTGATTGCGTACCGTTTCCAGCTCACGCCGGGCGCCGACCGATTCGCCGAGCGCCAGATAGGCACGGCCGATCTCGGCACGGGCGCGCGCATTGTCCGGTTGCACGGCAAGCACGCGTTCGAGCGCGAACACGGCCAGCGTATGCCGCCCAGTTTCCAGCGCCGAAATGCCCAGCAATAGATCGAACTGCGGATCACCGGCCCGCTCTGACTCCTGCGGCGACAGCAACTGGTAGGCCGCGGCATGGCGACCGGCCTCGATGTGCGCGGCCGCCTGTTCGGTCAACGATTGGGCTTGCGTGGCGACCGAGGCGCCCAGCAGCAGTGCAAACAGCAGCGGATGTGTTCTTTTTTGTGCGCGCATGCGCCCTCCTTGTTGTCGTATGACCGACAACTGACTGACCGTAACGGCCGGATGATTGCACTTCATTGATTGAAAAACAATAGCTTGCGGAGTCTTATTAAGGTTGATTCCTGAAGAAAGCCGTCATTTCTCACATCTCGCGAGCACGATCAGTGCCCGTCCGCCGGATAATTCGAGACCCGAAACCGACGGAGTCCCCATGAATCTGCGCGCATTGTGTTTCGTGTCGATGTTGATGCTCTCCCCGGTCGTCACGGCCATCGAAGTCGAAGGCACGCGTTTCGATCCGACGACACGCCTGTCCGATTCCACACTTCAGCTGAACGGCGCGGGCGTACGCACACGCTTCATCATCAAGGCCTACACCGTCGCGCTCTACCTCGGCGCGCCGGCCGACAGCCTGGACGCGGCAATGGCCGCGGCAGGCCCGAAGCGTATCGAGATCGTGCCGCTGATGAGCTTTTCCGCAACGCAGTTCACCGAACCGCTGGTCAAGGGCATGAAGAAAAACCTGCCGCCAGCGGAATTCGAAGCGATGCAGCCGCGCATCCGCGCATTCGTCGACGATCTGATGGCGGTGCAGGAGGTGAAGAAGGGCAGCCGCATCGGCCTCGAATGGCTGCCCGGTCGCGGCACCCGCGCCGCGATCGACGGCAAGGAGGTGAGCAAGACGGTCGAGGGCGACGATTTCTACCGTGCCCTGCTCGCCATCTGGATCGGCCCGAAGCCGACCCAGGACGACCTGAAGCAGCAGTTGCTCGGGGGCAGGCAGGCGCAATGATGAAGGACTCCGGCGCGGCCGACTGGGAGGCGGTAATCGTGGCGCCCGGCTTCGCACTGGGCATCCGCACCACGGACGATGCGCTCACGCTGATCGAGTTCCTGCCGCCGCAGTCGCCGCAACCAGCGCGCACGCTGCTGGCGGCCGAAGCCACACGCCAGATCGACGCCTACCTGCGCGATGCCCGGCATCGCTTCGATCTGCCGCTGGCTCCCGGCGGCAGCGCACACCAGAACGCGGTGTGGGCGGTGATGCAGCAGATCGCGGTCGGCGACACGCTGACCTATGGGGAGGTGGCGCATCGCATCGGCTCCGCGCCGCGTGCCGTCGGCGCGGCCTGCGGCGCAAATCCGCTGCCGGTGGTGATTCCCTGTCATCGCATCGTCGGCGCGGGTGGCGCACTGGGCGGCTTCGCGCACGCAACGCAGGGCTTTCTGCCCGGCATCAAGCGCTGGCTGCTGGCGCACGAGGCCGCGACGCGCGAATTCATGCTGTCGGGGAACGCCCCCGCTCTATCGTCACGCCGACCTGACGCACGTCCTTCATGATGCCGGTCTTGGCGATCGAAATCCGGACCCATGACGCGCGGAAGTCGTTCAGCATCATGTTGATGACGAACTCGCCCAGCGTTTCGAGCAGATTGAAATGGCGCTGCGCCAGTTCGGCGCGGATGCGATTGACCACTTCGGCGTAGTCGATCGTGTCGTTGATGTCGTCGTTCTGAGCCGCGGCGTCGGGCACGCCGAAGGTCATGCTGATCTCCAGCTGCTGCGTGTGCGCACGCTCGCGCGCGTAGATGCCGACCGATGCGGTCACCTTCATGCCTTCGATGAAAATACAGTCCATGTCTGCCCAGTTGCCCGTGTCGAACTAGAATTGCCGGATTCTACGTCCGACCCGTCGCCCATCGTGAATTCAGCTTTCAGCATCGCCATCGCGATCGCCCTCGGTTACGCACTCGGCTGCATCCCCTTTGCCGTCGTCAGCAGCAAGCTGTTCGGCCTCGCCGATCCGCGCACCTACGGCTCCGGCAACCCAGGCGCCACCAACGTGCTGCGCTCCGGCAACAAGAAGGCCGCGCTGCTGACGCTGATCGGCGACGCGCTGAAGGGCTGCGTCGCGGTATGGCTGGTGCGCGCGCTGGGCATGGGTGAAAACGCCGCACTGCTGGCGGGCGTGGCGGCCTTCGTCGGCCATGTCTTCCCGGTCACGCTGGGTTTTCGCGGTGGCAAGGGCGTGGCGACCGCAGCTGGCGTGATGCTGGCCGCCGAACCGATGGTGGGACTGATCGCGCTGGGCATCTGGCTGGCGGTCGCGCTGCTCACCCGCTACTCGTCGCTCGCCGCGCTGGTGGCTGCATGCAGTGCGCCGATCAGCGGCCTGCTGTATACGCAATCTGCCGTCGTGTGCGGAGCGCTTGCCGCGATGTCCGGGCTGCTGATCTGGCGCCACGCGGACAACATCCGCCGGCTGATGAATGGCACCGAAAGCCGCATCGGCGGCAAGAAGGCCCAGAACGCGGGCTGACCCCGCTCAGAGCGTGTCGAGCGGCCAGCGCGGCCGTACCGCGATGGCGTGTTGCGACGACGACGTTGCCACGCCCGCTGCCAGCCGCTGCGCGCCGGCGAAGGCGATCATCGCGCCGTTGTCGGTGCACAGCGCCAGTTCCGGATAGAACACGCGCCCTTTGCGCTGCGCCAGTTCGACGTCGAGCCGCGCGCGCAGACGCCGGTTGGCACCGACCCCGCCGGCCACCACCAGCTGATTCAGCCGGGTCTGTCGCAACGCGGCCAGCGACTTCGCGACCAGCACATCGACCACCGCTTCCTGGAACTCGGCCGCCAGATCGGCGCGTCCGGCCTCGTCGAGGCCCTTGTTCACCGCATTCAGTACGGCCGTCTTCAGCCCGGAGAAGCTGAAATCGAGATCGCCGCTGCCGAGCATGGGCCGCGGCAGCTTCAGACGCCCCGGCGTACCGTGTTGTGCCAGCGTCGCCAGGTGCGGTCCGCCCGGATAGGGCAATCCAAGCAGCTTGGCCGTCTTGTCGAAGGCTTCGCCGGCCGCGTCGTCCAGCGTCTCGCCGAGCATTTCGTAATCCCCGACCGCCGACACGCGCATCAGCTGCGTGTGGCCGCCGGACACCAGCAAGGCGACGAAGGGATAGGTCGGTGGGTCGGCCGACAGCAGCGGCGACAGCAGATGCCCTTCCAGGTGATGAATGGGGATGGCCGGCCTGCCGAGCGAGAAGGCAAGCGATTCGGCGAACGCCGCACCGACCAGCAGCGCGCCGGCCAACCCCGGTCCCGCCGTATAGGCGATGGCGTCGATATCGCCGGCGGCAATGCCGGCTTCGGCCAGCACCTGGCGATACAGCGGAACGATGCGCCGCACGTGATCGCGCGACGCCAGCTCCGGCACCACGCCGCCATACGCCTGATGCAGATCGATCTGCGAGTGCACGGCGTGCGCGACCAGACCCCGCCGGTCGTGGTACAACGCCAGCCCTGTTTCGTCACACGACGATTCGATGCCAAGTATCCACATGCGACGCATTGTACTTGCGCGCCCCGCAAATCGGACTTGGCACATCGCCGGCACCGAGATATACTCGCCGGCTTTCCGTTATGCGTCCGCTCACATCGAGCAGCGGACGCGCCATTGAGGGCTGTTTGTATGCCGGGTATTCGCGTCAAGGAAAACGAGCCGTTTGAAGTTGCGATCCGCCGCTTCAAGCGCACCATCGAAAAGGCTGGCACGCTGACCGAACTGCGTTCGCGCGAGTTCTACGAAAAGCCGACGGCCGAGCGCAAGCGCAAGCTGGCTGCCGCCGTGAAGCGTCACCACAAGCGGCTGCGCAGCCAGACCCTGCCGCCGAAGCTGTACTGATTCGCCGGGCCCTGCAAGGCTGCAGGGCTTGAACCCAAAAAGCCGGATGCGCAGTGACGCATTCGGCTTTTTGTGTTTGTTGCTTCCCTTCAACCGCCGCCGCGAGTGACACCATGAGCCTGAAGGAACAGATCAGCGAAGACATGAAGACCGCGATGCGCGCCAAGGACAGCGCGCGTCTGGGCACCATCCGCCTGCTGCTGGCCGCGATCAAGCAGAAGGAAGTGGATGAGCGCATCGTGCTCGACGACGCCCAGGTCACCGCCGTGATCGACAAGATGCTGAAGCAGCGCCGCGATTCAATCAGTCAGTACGAAAGCGCCGGCCGCCAGGATCTGGCAGACGCCGAGAAGTTCGAACTCGAGGTGCTGACCGCCTACATGCCGCAGCAGATGAGCGCCGACGAAGTACGCGCCGTCATCGCCGAGGTGATCGCAGCGGTGGGCGCCGCCGGCCCGGCCGACATGGGCAAGGTGATGGGTCCGCTGAAGGCGAAACTGGCCGGTCGCACCGACATGGCGCAGGCTTCTGCGCTGGTGAAGGCCGCGCTGAGCGGCAACGCCGGCTGAGCGACGGCGGGATGATCCCGCAGTCCTTCATCCAGGAACTGCTCAACCGCGTCGACATCGTCGACGTGGTTGAGCGCTACGTCCCGCTGAACAAGGCCGGCGCCAACTACCAGGCCTGCTGTCCCTTCCACAGCGAGAAGACCCCCTCCTTCACGGTCAGTCCGGCCAAGCAGTTCTACCACTGCTTCGGCTGCGGCGCGCACGGCAGCGCCATCGGCTTCCTGATGGAATATTCCGGACTGAGCTATCCCGACGCCATCGAGGAACTGGCGCGCAACGCCGGTATGACCGTGCCGCGCGAAGACTTCACGCCGGAAATGGCGCAGCGCCGCAAGCAGGCGGCGTCGCTGACCGAGGTGATGGCGCGCGCCGCACAGCATTACAAGCAGCAGTTGAAAAAGAGCACGCGCGCGATCGAATACCTGAAGGGCCGCGGGCTTTCGGGCGAGATCGCCGCCCGCTTCGGCATCGGCTACGCACCGGACGACTGGCAGGGCCTGCGCGAAGCCTTCGACGATTACGAAGCGTCAGCGCTGGCCGAATGCGGCCTGGTGATCGACGCCGAGCCGTCGGAAGGCCAGAGCAAGGGCCGACGCTACGACCGCTTCCGCGACCGCGTGATGTTTCCCATCCTCGACGCGCGGAACAACGTGATCGGTTTCGGCGGCCGCGTGCTCGACCGCGGCGAGCCGAAGTACCTGAACTCCCCGGAAACGCCGCTGTTTTCGAAAGGCCGCGAACTGTACGGCCTGACGCAGGCTCGCGCGGCGATCCGCGACGACGGCTTCGTGCTGGTGGTCGAGGGCTATATGGACGTGGTGGCGCTGGCCCAGTTCGGCGTCGGCAACGCGGTCGCCACACTGGGTACGGCGACCACCCCTGACCACATCCACAAGCTGTTCCGCCAGACCGACCGCATCGTGTTCTGCTTCGACGGCGACCGCGCCGGTCGCAAGGCCGCGTGGCGCGGCCTCGAATCGGCGCTGTCGGAACTGAGCGACGGGCGCAGCGCATCCTTCCTCTTCCTGCCGACCGAGCACGACCCGGACAGCTTCGTCCGCGAACAGGGTGCAGACCGCTTCCGTCAGCTCGCGCTGTCGGCGCAACCGCTCAGCGAATACCTGCTGCACGAACTGCAGTCGCGCTGCGACACGCGCAGCGCCGAAGGGCGCGCCCAGTTCATCAACGAAGCCAAGCCGCTGGTGACGCAGATTCCTGCCGGTGCGTTACGCACCCAGCTGCTGCACCTGCTGGCGCCGGCAGTCGGGCTGTCGGCGCAGGAGCTGGCCGAAGCCTGCGGCCTGCGCATGCCGCGCCGCACTGGCCGCTACAACGCGCCGCCGGCGCCAGCGGCACCGCGTGTCGCGCCGACGACGCCGGCACGCAAGCTGCTGTGCATGCTGATGCAGCGCCCCGCGCTCGGCAGCAAGGTCGGCCACCTGGAAGACATCGACGACGACCCCTGGCTGCGGGCGGTGCAGGCGATCGCCGACTGTATCGACCATGGCGACGTCGATGCTGGCAACACGGCCGCACTGGTCGAGTACTTCAGGGACGGCCCGCACGGACCGTTGATCGAGAACGCGGTCGCCGCCGCGATCGACGACCCGGCTGACGAGGGCGCGCTGACGCACATGTTCGACGACACGCTGCAGCATCTGCGGAAGACGGGAATTTCCCGCGCAATCAATCATCTGACGATGCTCGGTCGTCAGGCGCCACTGACCGCAGAGCAACAGGCCGAACTCGGCCGTCTGCTCAGGGAGAAGGCGCGGACTTGAAAGACGAGAAGCCAACCCCTAAAACGGGTATAATGACGGGTTTTCCCTGTCGACCGCTTACATAGGTCGGGCTCATTGCCGGCCCGGTACGACGGGGTCCTGTGCGCAGGCGGACGGCAATCCGGTGAGGGTTTTGCCTTGCCGGGTTCGCCGCTGGTTACACGCAGATCTGAGGATATACATGGTCGCCAAGGACAAGTCGAAGGATACACGCAAGCAGGCTGAAGTCGCAGAAAAGCCTGTTGCAGCCGCAAAGCCCGTCACCGCCCGCGGTGCAAAGGCCGCCAAAGACGCCAAAGCCAAGGATCTGAAAGCGAAGGCGGGTTCCGCCGAAGCGAACGCCCTGCCGATGGACGCCGATCAGCGTCGCCTGCGTCTGAAGACGCTGATTGCGCTGGGCAAGGAACGCGGTTACCTCACCTACGCCGAAATCAACGATCACCTGCCGGACGACATCGTCGACGCCGAGCAGATCGAATCCATCATTTCGACCTTCAACGACATGGGCATCCGTGTCTTCGACGAAGCACCCGCTTCCGAAGACCTGCTCATGGGCGAGAACGCGCCGGCCGTGGTCGACGCGTCGGAAGTCGAAGAGGAAGCCGAACAGGCGCTGTCGACGGTCGAATCCGAATTCGGTCGCACGACCGATCCGGTGCGCATGTACATGCGTGAAATGGGCACGGTCGAACTGCTGACGCGCGAGGGCGAGATCGAGATCGCCAAGCGCATCGAGGACGGCCTGCGCCACATGATCCAGGCGATTTCCGCCTGCCCGACGACCATTGCCGAAATCCTCGACATGGCCGATCGCGTCGCGCGCGAAGAGATGCGCATCGACGAACTGATCGACGGCCTGATCGACCCGAACGCGGTCGAGGAAGAGGAAGAAGCGGCCGCCAGCGCCGAAGCGGCCGACGAAGAGGACGAGGACAGCGACGAAGAGGACGAGGACGGCGAAGGCGGCGCGATGAGCGCATCGCTGATCCAGCTCAAGGCCGATGCGCTGGAGCGCTTCGAAAGCATCCGCGCGCTGTACACCAAGATGCAGTCCACGCTGGACAAGAAGGGCTCGCAGGACAAGACCTATCTGAAGCTGCAGAAGCAGCTGTCGGACGAGCTGATGAACATCCGCTTCACCGCGCGCATGATCGAGAAGCTGTGCGACTCGGTGCGCAACATGGTGGAGTCGGCGCGCAAGCACGAGCGCAAGATCCTCGAACTGTGCGTGGACAAGGGCAATATGCCGCGCGCCCACTTCATCAAGGTGTTCCCGGGCAACGAGGTCAATATCGACTGGCTGAAGGGCGAAATCACCGCCGCCAAGTCGAATGGCGCGCAGCTGCTGCGTGCCGCCCCGGCCATCATCGAGGAACAGGGCAAGCTGATCGACATCCAGGACCGCATCGGCCTGCCGCTGAAGGAACTGAAGGACATCAACAAGCAGATGTCCACCGGCGAAGCCAAGATGCGCCGTGCCAAGCGCGAGATGACCGAGGCCAACCTGCGTCTGGTGATCTCGATCGCGAAGAAGTACACCAACCGCGGCCTGCAGTTCCTCGACCTGATCCAGGAAGGCAATATCGGCCTGATGAAGGCGGTGGACAAGTTCGAATACCGTCGCGGCTACAAATTCTCGACCTACGCGACCTGGTGGATCCGTCAGGCCATCACGCGTTCGATCGCCGATCAGGCGCGCACCATCCGCATTCCGGTGCACATGATCGAAACGATCAACAAGATGAACCGCATTTCGCGTCAGATCCTGCAGGAAACCGGTGCCGAGCCGGATCCGGCGACGCTGGCCATCCGCATGGAAATGCCGGAAGAGAAGATCCGCAAGATCCTGAAGATCAGCAAGGAGCCGATCTCGATGGAAACGCCGATCGGCGACGACGACGATTCCCATCTGGGCGACTTCATCGAGGACACCGCGACGCTGGCACCGACCGACGCCGCCCTGTTCGCCAGCCTGCGCGACATCACGAAGGAAGTGCTGGACAGCCTGACGCCGAGGGAAGCCAAGGTGCTGCGCATGCGTTTCGGCATCGAAATGAACACCGACCACACGCTGGAAGAGGTCGGCAAGCAGTTCGACGTGACGCGCGAGCGCATCCGCCAGATCGAAGCGAAGGCGCTGCGCAAGCTGCGTCACCCGTCGCGCAGCGAAAAACTGCGCAGCTTCCTCGACACGGAAACCTGATTTTCGTGTGAAACTTGAGCGACCCCATCGTCACGGAAAACAACAGGGAGGCCTACCGTGAAGACCATCGCTCAGGTGATTGAAAGCAAGCAGGGTCCGATCGCGACTGTCGAAGCGGACAACACGGTCATCAGCGCGCTGCGCGTGATGGCCAATCGCGGCATCGGTGCCGTGCTGGTGACCGACAACGGTGCGCTGGCCGGCATCTTTTCCGAGCGCGACTATGCACGCAAGGTCGTGCTGCAGGGCAAGGACTCCGCCACCACGCCGGTGCGCGACATCATGACCAGCAAGCTCATCCACGTGACGCCGGACATGACGGTCGACCAGGCGATGCAGCTGATGAGCGACAAGCGCATCCGTCACCTGCCGGTGCTGGACACCGCAGGTTCGCTGGTCGGCGTCATCTCCATCGGTGACATGGTCAAGGAAACGATCGAGTACCAGCAGTTCCTGATCAAGCAGCTCGAAAGCTACATCGCGAGCTGATCTTCACGGCGGGAGCGCGAACGCGCTCCCGTACGTCTTTCAGAGCACCTTCCCCACCAGCGGCACCGTCATTTCCGCTTTGCTTGTGCCCCCATGCACGCCGATCAGCCGGTGCAGACGTTCGCCCGGTACGGTGTCGCGCAAGGTCCAGTCCGCCCTCATTTCCAGCGTGTAGTCACCAATCCGCTCAAGCAGGCGCGGATGCGGCTCGCCCGGGCCGAAACGCCCTGCTGCGACGAGATCGCTCGATCGCCACGGGATGCAGGTGCTGTCCAGAGCCTGCAGCGCGCGTTCGAAATCGCGCGCCCGCCCGGGTTTGAGGTGACAGAACACGGCGCGCCGTTCGCCCGACAGCGGGCCGGCGAGACAGTCGGCCAGCGACGGCAGCTGCTCGAGTTCGATCAGATGCTCCGTGGGCGCATCGATGAAGCCGTGATCCGCGGTCACCAGCAACTGCACGTCGCACCCTGCCATGCCTGCTGCCCAGTCGGCCAGCGCGGCATCGGCCACGCGCAGCAGCTCGCGCGCACTGTCGGAAGCGCAGCCGCGCACATGGGCACAATGGTCGAAGTCCGGCCAGTAAGCGTAGATGTAGCCAGGCGGCGACGGTGCGCGCAGCGCGCCCGTCAATGCGGCGAGCATGCATTCGAGTCCGGCATAGGCGACAACCTCGGCGCCAGCACTGTGCAGCGTATTGAATGGCGAATGCGCAATGTCGGCGGGCGAAATCACCTGCGACGCACCCGGCAGCGACGCGAACACGGACGGCGCCCGGCACACGCGCGCCAGCACCTCCTCCTGCGAACAGAGCAGATCGCCGTCGCCACGTGGTGTGACCGGCAGGATGGCCAGCACTCGGCCATCCAGGCCCGGTTCGGTACAGCGCAGGTGCCAGCCGGTCAGCCCATGCACCGCGGGCGACCGGGCTGTCATGAAAGTGGTGATGGCCGCCGCGGTGGTCGACGGGAACACGGAAGTCAGCTTCGTCATGCAGTGCCGGCGCAGGAAGCTGTCCTCGGGCAGCAGTTCGAGCTGCTTCATGCCGACGCCGTCGAGCACCAGCAACACGACGCTGCGCGCGGAACGCCAGGCTGACGCGTCCACATCGCGCAACCCCGCGCCGGCACGCTGGCCGCCGCATGCGCGCAGCACATCCTGCATCAGGTCGACGATCGACCCACCTTCGAAATCCGGCCACATCGTCCGGCACCCTCCTCCGAAACCCGCTCCGCAGGCCCCGATACGGCGCCCCTTTGCTATAGTACCGCTCCCTTCCGGGCCTCTAGCTCATGCTTGGTTAGAGCAGCGGACTCATAATCCGTTGGTGCTGGGTTCGACTCCCAGGGGGCCCACCATACATTTCAATCACTTAAGCAACCAACTTGGGGCTGCGGATTGCACGCGTGGCCGTCATGTAGCCACCATGTAGCCGATAGCGGGCACTTGATGGCCTGACCACGTAAGGTGAGCACGCCTAAATTTTGTAACGGTCGGTTGTGACTTGCTTCGCTCCATGTACGATCGTCGAGGCATAGAATTTTCTTGGGGATTTCTGTCTAACCCCTTGAGAAAGCCCATCAGCGTAATGGGTTTAACGGAGGAACATCTATGAACACTCGCCTGAGAAGCTTATTGAGCGGGAAGCCTGCGTTTAAGAAGGCTGCTGGGCTTCGGTTTCATGTCTCTAGCGCCGGCGCTCTATCTATCGAGCCAGAAAGCATCCTTGAAACGCAGGAAGGTAAAGCCCAGCTTGCTGCTCTGCGCAAACTAAGTTCTTCTGCGTCTCCTGAGACAAATATCGTTAAGCGTCGCAAGATCTAACCGGCTTGGATCTAGCAGCTTTACTTCTTCAGTCTTTCCTGGCCGGCTATCTTTACGCCAACTTTCTCGAGCTTTCGAAGTATCACGCAGTCAGGGAGTCAGACCAGCGCGTAATTTTCCGTGCTGGTTTTTATGGCTTCGTACTGTTCTTTGCCGCGCTGCTTCTTCGTTTCACCTCCCTCCAACTCTTTGAGCCATACGCAGCCTTTGACCGCATCTTGGTTGATTGGACTCTGCCTCTTCTAAAGGACATCGACGAGAATTCTTCCCGAGCACGCGCCGTTCAACGCGCAGAACTTGTCGTGATTTCTTTCTTGTCCATCCCAATGGGCGCTTTACTTCCTGTGGTAATTAACCCAATTGTCAAGTTTTTGATCCCGGCCGCGCTTGAGCGTGTCATACAAAAAATAGACGAGCTGGAAGGTTTCTTAAATAGAGTCGCTTTTGAAGCAATGCCGGTTATGCTTTCTTTGAGCAACGGGCAGGTTTATGTTGGATTTATTCTCAAGACCCCAGATCCAGAAGCGGCGGAAAAAGTTGTGTCAATCATGCCACTCATGAGCGGCATGAGGCGAGAAAGTGGGCGCGTGGAGTTTTCAACTAACTACAGCCCAATATATGAACATCTTGGCGCTTCAAACAAGAAGCGCGTGGATGGAGTGGAACTGGACCCTGAGGACTTTGAGATTGTAATCAGAATGTCAGTGTTGATTTCCGCCCGACTATTCGACTTAAATACCTACGCGCTAATTCAAAAGAACGAGTTAAAGCTAAATCAATCCTCAGCACCTCCCTCCCCTGTCGCTGATCCTAAGAATGCGGACTCGATCAATCCGCGGAGGTATCGCCCGTTAAGACCGCCCCCCAAACGCCGCACGACGAACCAAGCCCAAGACGGAAGAAGGCTTACAGCTAATCGAAAATCACCTTCATTTGGTTTCCGTGCGCGCGGCACAAACTGAGGCGCATTAGTTTCAAGACTAGAACCGCTCGATGGGAGTCTTATGCTCTCTCGGCGCCGGCTCGGCCGTGAGCCGCTCTGCCGGGTACGGACGCATCCAGCCCAGAGTTTGGTCGGGCGGACTCGCCAGCCAAGCGTCGTAGTCATCCGGGTCGAGAATCACCACCATCCGTTTCTCGTCGGACGGCTTGTGCATGCGACCCATGATCGCGTGACTGGCGGCGTTGATCGTCAGCATGCTGAACGAGTGCTCGACGCGCCCATCGCGCTCGCGGCTCTCCCACAGACCAGCGATGCCCAAGGGCTCGCCGTCACGGTGTCGGATCCCCCAGCGCGTCGGCTTGGCCTCATCGCTCTCATAGTGAAATTCGAAGATGGTGTCGGCTGGGACGATGCAGAACTGAGCGCGACGCCACGCATTGCGGAAACTCGGCTTGCTGCTGGCCGTCTCGCTGCGCGCGTTGTAGGTACTGCGCGCCAGTTCCGGCTTGGCCCAGCTAGGCAATAAACCGAAGGTAGCCAGAACACCAACGTCTGGATGGTCGTTTGCAAGGATCGGCGCCGAGTAACCCGGGAAACTTTCGCGCTTGAACTCACCAGCTGGAAAGGTCGCGCGGAATGCAGACTCCCATGCGGCTTGCGTTGATGGAGTGAAGTTGGCGCACATATCGATTGGTCAGGTCGGGAGGCCTTTAGTATCCGGACGCGGCGCACTGCCATCAATCCCGTTCCCTTGGCGCTGGCGGTGCTATTTGCTCCCTGTGTGCGTCTGCTCTGGCAAGAGCGCGACGGATAGCACAAGCGCGCGGGTCATTCGGGTGCAGCGTTCTCGCGATTTGGTAGAGCGTCGCGTACATCGTTGGGGCTGCTGCAATCAGAGACCCGACATCAGGGCTCAGTCCTGACGCTATTATCTGGCGGTCATGCGCCATAACCACGTTCTGCAGACTGCCCGCATGACTGTGGAAGTACCACGGCGCAGCCCTCGACCATCTCCGATACCACTTCTCGCTGGTCGCCACGGAACTACTAGAACGAAACGAAGGAACATGAACTGTATGGATATACAGCCATTGGCGCAACGCCTATTGGCTGGTGCGGCTCTCACTGTCATATCCCTTGGAAGCCAAGGCGCAGCGCTAAATGGCGAGGTCGTCGCGGTCTCCGACGGCGACACCATCACGGTGCGCCCAGACGGTGGCGAGCAGTTGCGAGTGCGCGTGGCGGAGATAGACGCACCAGAGAGCCGGCAGCCGTTCGGCGCCGCCTCCAAACAGTCGCTGTCCGACCTGTGCTTCCGTGAGCGCGCCGAGATACGCCGCCAGAAGACCGACCGATACGGCCGGACGGTGGCCCGCGTGACATGTCGCGGTGAGGACGCCAGCGCACACCAGGTGCGCAGCGGTATGGCTTGGGTGTTTGACCGCTACGTCAGCGACCGTAGCCTCTACCAACTGCAGGATGAGGCACGCGCCACCGGCCGTGGCCTGTGGTCTGAGCCGGCACCGGTGCGGCCGTGGGAGTGGAGGCGAAAGCCGTAACCGAACAAGAAAAAGCCCGCGCTGGGCGGGCTTTGGAACGTTGCACGGACGGCTATCCTTCCTGTGGGCTCTTCTTCTTGCTTCTTGTCGCTTTTGCGGGAGCTGCCGGTCGGACAGGGGTCGCGAGTCCAGCATCTTCCGGTTTGGCGGCGGGCTGCTCTGGACTGTAGCCACGGAACGAGTACGGTGGAATCATTGCGGCCCCTACCTTGTGCCGGCCGGTCACTGTCAGTATCTGTTCGCGCACCGCGCTGTAAAGTATTGACGCGCCATTGACTGCAACCAACTTCCTTCGCTCAGCCACGTCGCCGTCGTGCTCAATACGGAAGAATCCTTCGATCTGGGTTGAAATGCGGTACGGAAATTTCGAGCCCTCTTCAGGCTCGACCGCAACAGTCAGCCGAACTGCAAAATCCTTGCAGTCCTTGGAGCCGGCTGTCTGGCCTAGCTGGAGTTCAACCTTTAATTCCTTCTCATCATCCACAGGCGGGTAAGACATAGCCTCATCTTCCGGCGCTGCTGTGATTGCCCAAGGTTCCAGAGCCACGATGAGCCACAAGAAGTGGCTGTGCTGCAACTGAAGGGGTGCGAGGCTCATCGGTGTCAGGCAGCCGCGGCGAATTTGTCGTACTTCGCTTGATTGCTCGCTTCCTTGCGCGCTTTCGGGGCGAAAGCAAACAAATCGACTGGCTCGAAGAAATTAGAGCGGTGGGCCTGTCGAATTGCGGCCTTCACGCTTTCAATTGCCTGCATCGCTTCTTGCACTTGGCGACCAAGATCTTCAATCCGCCTCTGCGTAACTACCTTCTGCACCCAGGGTTGCATGGAGCACTTAGTGCCGGGCTCGCGGAAGACGACGTCGAACTCCATGCCTGCGGCACGCGCAATCTCGCCGATCGAGTCAATCGTAAGGTTGCTCGATCCGGATAGTTTCCTGCTCAGGGTGGGGGCGCTGATCTTGAGCTTCTCCGCGATCTCGGCCTGGGTTCGTCCAGACTGGGCGATCAGGACTTTCAGATCAGCGGCGACTGCGGCCCGTGCCGCCTCCACCTTGTAGGAGTCAGACGAACGAACCTTGGCAAACACCCTATCTAGTCTGCTCATAACTTTTTGTACTCTAAGATTTTCAACGTGCCGTTATCGCGATGCTCTTGCAGGGTCTGAAGGTGTTGACCGACTGTTTCAACCCACGTTCGCCGTGTTTTGTCACACCTCTTTTCTACGACGTTACCGAACAAAACGACCCTGCCCTCACCGGTGTAGCACCAGAGCACCCTGAGGTCCTTGTACCTGAACTGCCATACCGTATGCTCCTTGCGAACCCTCTTCCCTCGGGCGTTTTTCTGGAAGATGGTTACCGTCCCTACGTTGTGGCACACCCTGTCGTCATCAACGATCGTCTCGATCGACTTGCAAGGTGACGCAGCACAAAGCTTCTTGAAGTGAAGCAACCACGCGAAAAACTGTTCCTGTAGGCCTTCACCAAGTGCCTCAACGGTGTCGAGGAACACGCAACTCTCACCATCCTCGTCCTCGCTCAGTGCGTAGCACTTCCAGCAGTCCGCCGCGCACTCTGGCTCTTCAGGGTGCTGGATGGGGATAAGAAACATGCGAAATTAGCTTAAAAGGTAAGTTATCTTTTTGCTGTGCACTATGCAACCAGTGCTTACATATTGCGCTCAATCTTCGCGAGCACGTTAAGGGCCTTGTCGTCGAGCAGTCCATCAGCGAACGCCAGCACCAGCAACGCCACCGGACGGGGTAGTGGCCGTCCGTTCTCGTAGCGACTCCCGCCGGATTGGGTGACGCCGAAGCGTGACCAGAACTCGGACTGCGTCTCGCCCCGGCTCTCTCGGTACGCGACCAGGTCCTCCAGCGGAGATGAGTGACGCCTTCCCATAAGTGACAGGCTCGTGTTTGGGGATCGAGCTGTGTACCACAGTTTGTCATATCCAAGCGCCCATGCCGCCGCCGGAATCATCCATCTGGATGACCGGTGAACAACTTTCGGCATATGCTCACGGAAGACGAAGCAGCGCGGTCCCGGCTCGAGATGAGGTCAGCGCCGGAAGTCGAAGTCAGAGATTCGCGGTAGCTGCTCGCGGCTCTTGCCCATGCGCTCGCACCAAAGGGCAATCAGCCGCTCTCCGTCGGCGTGTTTGGGCTCTGCGCCGGACTTCCAACCCTGGATCGTTGTGCGGGCAATGCCCAGGCTGTCCGCAAAGGCGCGCGTCGAGTACCCAGCCCGATTAAGGTCGGCCAAAAGCCGAAACCAATCCACACCGCGGTGTTCTGTGTTGCCCATGTCGGCGGATTGTGGTGCCCCGCCGCAAGCTCTTGCAACTGCTTTCCCTTACATGTAAAAGCGCGGGCGCAAGGCCTCTCCTGCGGCTTGCAGTCACTCAATCCGCTTCAGGTTCGCCAGCTTCTCGCGGAGCATCGCGCGCATTTCCCGGCGCCGCTTCCTCTCTTCTTCGTCATGATCGGCGAGCAGAACGTCCAGGTCCTCGCCATTCGCGATCCGCTTCAGCGCCTCGACAGTCAGCGCGGCCTGCAACAGACGATAGCGCTGGCTGTAGCCAACTTTCCCCCCGATTCTCGCCTCGGCGTTCGCCAGTCGATTGATGCGTGCCCGATGCGCCTGAGTCAGTATCCCTTGATCCGTCATACCGCCCCCCGAAGTGCGGCGATCAATTCCGGGAGCTTCTCGGCGGAGAACGTGAAGCCCTTTCTGCTGGGCACGAACTCGGCGCCGCCGATGGGAATGAACCACAGGCGCATATCGACGACACGTCGGCCCTTCCACGTGCTTGCCGATACGCGGACCTCCGCGGTCTCGGTCTTCGGCAGCCTCGCAATCACCTCCCGCTCAGCTTTGGCCATTGCGCACCCCTTCCTGTTTGGTTGAAGTCATGGCCCTCACCTCATGTGCAACGGCACGGGAATGGTGCCCTTGGTCTTGGGGCTCTCGACTTCCAGCATCGCGAACTCCTCGACTTCGGGATGTGCCTCCATCAGTTCGGCGAGCGCATCGCGCCGAGCATCCGTAAAGGCGCCGCGAATCATCCGAGCCCGCTCGCCCTCCGGACCTTCCGGCAGACTGTCCCATCCGTCCGACGCGACCAGGGCCTCGACGGCTTGCTTCGCCAGCCTGCCGACCGCCTGGCGGTAGTCGTGATACAGCCACCCCGTCTTGTCGATTGCGTTCAGATCAACCGCAACACTTGTCCCGGCGCCCAGCTCGACAGACACGACGTTGCGCGGGCGGTCGATGCCGATCCGGTTGCGGATCAGCTCCTGCGCCGCGGGATCCTGCTTCGCCGTGCTGACCATCACCGGCGAGAGCGGCCCGGTCTCCATCATCACCGGCTCGCCCCACACATCGAGCTTTGGCGGGACTTCATCCGACAGGCCCGGAGTGCGGGCCTTCATCATTTGGATGGTCATCTCGAGCGCATCCTTTCCGCGCACAGGTTCGCGCACGACGTCATCGCCCGTCTGGCGCAGGAAATTGACCCAGGCCGGATTGAAGCTCGCCGCTTGGCCGGCCATCCAGCTGGTGACCTTCTTCTCGTTGTCGGGGTCACCGACGGTGTCGAGCAAAGTGGAAAGACCCTGCAGATAGGTCTTGTTCGCCAGCGTGTTGGCAAAGCCCATCACCACGGCACCGGCGACCGCTTCGTTCTCTTGGTCATCGGTGCTGTACTTGATGATGTCGACCGCGTCAGCCGCCGCGCCAACGATGGCACCCATCGGGTCAAGCCGGTTGTACTGGACGTACTGCCCATCCACCAGAACCGCATAGGGCTTCCAGCCTGCTGCTTCCATGGTCGCCCGCACTCTTCGGTCACTCGGTCCGCCGCCGGTAATCCGGCCGGATGCCGCTTCGGATGCCACCAGCGCGGAAACGGTCGAGCCCAAGCCCATGCGCGCGAGGGCGAGGTCGCGCCGTGCCCCGCCGGCGGCCACGTCCTCCCGGAAAGTCCGCAGCGTCGGTGCGAGTGGCGTGCGCTCGAGCGTGTATTCAGCGATGCGTGTCGGAGTGCGCACGAACGGCAGGACGAAGCGGCCAAGCGGAAGGCTGGCTATCTTCTGCCCCGACTGGCCGAGAGCCGACAGCCAGTTCTCCCCCTGCAGGTCGCGGGTGAAGGTGTTGTAACGGGCCGCGTCTTCCGCGCTGATGTGCATGTCCTCCGGCGGGTCATTCACCAGCTCGAATACCCGGCGGTCGAAGTCCGGGCCGGACAGCCCTTCGCGCACCGCCTGGCGGTACGCCTGCGCGTGTAGCTCCTGCCGGTACCCAATCGCCTTGAACAGTTCATCCTCCGCCGCCAGCGCGCGGCCAGGCATCCGGACGTAGTACTCGCCCACCAGATCAACAGCCCGTCCCATCGGTGACTGCTCATCCATCCCGAAGTTGGCTGCAGTGACCGCCTTGCGCTGCTGGTTCTCGATTTTCGCGATGGGGTCGGACGGCTCGCCTGTCTTGAGCGTGCGCGCCATTGCCCGGAGCCCGTCCTTGAAGCCCGCGAGAGCGCCGTAGAGCATCGCACCGGCCTCGCCCGGCTCCACGCCCTCTGCAGCACCGAAAGCCGTCTGTGCGACCTTCCTGCCCGCACCAGCGACGAATCTTTCCGGCGCCTGCATCAGTGCGGTCAGGCTGTTCGAGACGATATTCACCACATGGGTCTTCGGGCCAGACAGCAGCCCATTGATCCATACCTCGGTGATCGCGTCATTCGTGCGGGCAAGCGCACCCTTCCGCGTGACTTGCGCCAGCTTGGCCGGGTCGCCGCCGGTATCCAGGATCAGTTCCGCCATCTTCCGCGCGCCATCCTCGCCGCCGAACTGGTCCAGCGTCTCCAGAATCTGGCGCGAGCGCAGGCGGCCAGCCGGCACTGCAGGTGTGCGCATGATCTGCAGCGCGCGGCCGGCCTCCGCGGCTGCTCCCTGCAACTGCTTTTGCACCGCGTCGTGGCGTGCCAGGAGCTGACGGAACTCCAGCATGTCCGCCGGCGTGGCGCTCGCTCCCTTGACGTGCTCCGCGGCCTTCATGATGCGACTGCCCAGCTCAAGCAGGATGTCGCGGCCGGCGGTCAGTTGGGCCGCGTTCCATGCCTGCCCCGGTTTCCTTCCGATCAAGTCCTCGACGCCATACTCGGCCGACTCCGAGCGCGTTTGCCCGTTGCTCACCGTGCCGCGTCGCGCGTCCAGGTTGCCGCCTGCGGTGGCCGCCCTCTCGTCGATCAGGCGCTTGATGTCGTCAGTCGTGTGCAGCTTGTCGGCCCGGAAGTTGCGATCCGGCGTGCGCCCCGGCTCCACCGGCTGCATGACCGGTTGTTCCATGGCGCCGAGCGCACTGCGTGCCTCGTCCTCGGTGACGGCAGGCACTTGGCGTTCCATCACTCCCTGCTTGATCTGTTCGAGGGTTTTCGGCTTGGGCGACTCCGGGGGTACGGACGGCGGCATCTTCGGCGGTTCCGGCGGAACGCTGGCCGGGGGTGCGGCATTGGCCGCATCCTCCGCCGTGTCCGCGGACCGGCGTAGCGCCCCGCCAATCTTCCCGACGACGCCCTTGAGGCCCGACGCCAGACCCGCCACCTGCACCGAATCCTCGATCAGTTCGGTGCCATCCGGCGAGACTTCAGGCTCTGGCGCCGGCGTCTCCTCCGGCTTGGCGGGAGGGTTCAGAATTGCGCTCACGAAGTCGACCGCTTCGGAATTGTCTGCTTGGCTTCCGGGTATCTGGATCATTCCGTCATTCCTTTGTCGGTTTCGATGTTCGCCGGAGCGGCAGACGCTGCTGCAACTGCTGCCTTCGGTGTCTTTCTGACGACGGCGCGCATGGCTTTCGGGACGGCGCCCAGCCCCATGAACTCGCCGATGGTTTCGTATGGCCCTGCTGTCTTGGCGCGGACCCGGTCCGAGGAGACAGCTGGGAGCGCCTTCTGCATGTCCTCGGTGGTAGGTATGACCTGTCCGCCTTCGCTCCCGGAGAGCATGCGGACCAAGCTTTCGATGTCGCCAGGGAGGCCCATGGTCGCCGCGGTCGCTCCCTTCAATGCGCCGGCCAGCATGTCGAGCAGCCCCGTCCCGGCGTCGGTCAGCGTTTCGCCGGCATTCACAGGTTGATTGCCGGATCGCCCACGCGAACCCATAGCCATCTGCACGGGTTCCGGGTCGCGCTGGCTGTCGAACCACGCCGACAGGCTGCGGCGCTCCGCGGGCGTCAGCTCCGCCCCCTCGCCGTCGAGCACGCGGCCCAGTGCTGCCAGCGGGGTGTCCGGCACGCCGTCTCCGTCGAGGTCGCCCCCATCGGAAAGCACACGGTCTTCCAGCGAGACACGCGACTCGACGCGTCGGCCGGTCGCCACGTCCAGACCCTCGAGAACGAGGCGCCCAGGCTTGAAGTAGCGAGGCGGCAGCGGCAGACGGCCTTGTTCGTCCGGCTTCGGATAGACCCCTTCGGACAGCATCCGACCGTAGTCGTAGTCGTCGGGACTGGGGACCGTGTCGCCCAAGCCCAAACCGCGCAGCCAGTCGGAGGCCATCGCGGCGTGCTGCGCCTGCTGCTCGTCGGAGCGCCGCCGCTCCTCGTCCTGCTCGAACTGCCCGGCGTCACTTCGAACGTATGCGCGCTTTTCGAACGCGCGCAGCAGGTCGCGCTCTTCACTGTCCAGCATTCTGCTCACCCTCCAACCGGATTACCTGGTCGAAGCGCTGCTTGTACTGCGCCTCGGTGATCATTCCCTTCTGCTTCTGCTCGAGCAGTTGCCGCTTGGTTGCAGCAGCGTCCAGCTTGCCGGCCGACTGGATCGCCCAGGATGGAAGCGGGCGGCGCGGCCGCATGATGTCGTGGTTGTCCTTCTTGAACTTCTCCCAGAAGGCCATCGGGTCGTCTCGGTTCTTCAAGAGCGCGTCAAGCGCGTGCTGCTCCCTCTGGGCAACGCGGGACTGTGCGTCCCTTCCGATGGCTGCATCCTTCGCTGCCTTGAAGGCGCCCTTCATCAGCTGCTCGACCTCGCTCCGGTCGCGGTCCCTGCGTGCGCGCTGCTCGTTTGTTTCGATGCGCATATCGGTCGCGGACATGCGGCCTTCGGAGCGCATCTCGCGCTGATACCCTTCAATGTCATTGATGAGCATGCGCGCGGTATCCCGCGACAGCGCAGGCTTGCCGAAGGCCTTTGTCGTCGAGTCGTAACCGGTCATCAGATTCGTCACGCGATCGCGCAGCCGGCCCAGCGCCTGCCCGTTTCGGTAGTTCTGCAGAATCTCGCGCTGCAGGCCCCTGAACAGCTCGGGGTCGTCACCTCCTTCAACGTCACGACGCTGCGCAAGGTCCGGCAGCTTCATGAACGATTCGAAGTCATCAGCCGGCAGCTTGTCCTTGTAGTGGCGGACCTGGTCGAGCGTCAGCGTCCCGGAGAACGCCGCCTCGGTGAGCTCCTTCTTGATGTCTTCGCGCTGCTGGCGGACTGCTCGGTCCTGCTCCTCGTCCAGTTGCTTGATACGCGCGCTCACCATCTCGACCAACTGCCGGTTGTTGGCCTCGGACATCTTCGGGTTGAACTTGGACAACTGGCCACGCAGCTCATAGAGCCGCGGCACGCTGTTTGCACCTTGGATGTCCTCGTAGAGCCGGCCGTATTCGAGCAGCCCCTCCTGGCGCTGGCGTTCCTTGACGGCATCGGATGGATTCATGCTTCCGGTTGCCACCATGGCGCCAAGCACCTGCCCGATCCGGTTCAGCTTCTCGTCCGGCGGGACGTTCGCATCTGCCCGTGTGGCCTCGATCTCCAGCAGCATGCCGGCCTGCATCTGGTCGGCGCGCATCTTCTGCGCCTTCTCCACCAGCCGGCTGCGGTGGGTTTCACCGTAGGTTGTCAGGCTCTGCTTAATGACACGCTGAGCCTCTGCATTGCGCGTGCTCCCGGCCGCCTCTTGCAGGAGCTTCTGGCTGAACTTCTCGAAGTCCTGCAAGCCGCCATCCTGGCGCGGTTTGCCGTCCGGGCCAGTGGGGTTTGCATCAAGCTCCGAGAGGAAGCCATCCATGCGGCGCTTCGCGGCGATTGTGGCTGTGGTCGCATCCGCTATCGCCTCCTGCCGATATTCTTCTTTCGCCACTTCCTCCAGAGTGCCTGCAACTGCAGTGAGGCCGTCCGCGTTGCCGAACGCACCGGCGGGCGCACGCGGGGTAGGCGGCGGCTCTGCGACCTGAAAACCGAACCTTCCGAGGGGTATCTGTGCCATGTCTCACCACTCCAGCGAGCCAATCGGCGTTGTCGGACGCCACGGTTTGAACGGATCTACCTTCTCGACACCCTTCCATCCCTTCGCCACCTGATAGCCGCCGGCCAGCACGGACCCGGCAGCGCCCAGGTAGGACGCACTGCGCGCGTTCCGGCCGCTGATTCGCGAAAGCTCTGCCTGTGTGTCGAGCGCCGCGCCGCGGTACTTGCCGGTGATGATCTCGGTCAGCGCGTCCTCTTCAGCGTCACGGCCGATGGTCTGGTCGATAACCAGCGCCGAACCTTCACCCACTCGCACGCCAGAAGCCGCCAGTGCCGCCCGTGCGCTGGACTGCTGCATGCGGCCCATCTTGCGCACCTTGTCGGCCCGCACCGCGGCCGCGCTGCGCTCAGCCACTGCGTTCGCCTCGGCCTGCTTCGCCTCGTAGTTCGCCATCGCAGACGCCTGCCGCCCCTGCTGCAGCATGCTGTAGCCCTGCATCACCGTCGAAGCGATCAGCATCGGCATTGCAAATGCACCCATAGTCGTTTCTCCCTCAAGTTGAATGGCTGGTAGCGACCAGCGACAGACGACACATCCGGTTTGAATCACGTGTGCTGAAACGAACCGTCCCTTTCCCGTTTCCCACTCCCCTATAGGGAGAGTGGGAAAAACGGGAAAACCCGCGCCCCGCAACGGGAAAAAATGGGAAAAGCGGGAAACGCTCAGCGCAGCCATATCCACCCGTCCTCATGCTCGAAGTAGCCTTTGCCAATGACGTTCGTGATCGCCGCCTGCGCTCGCTCTCTTCTCCGTTTCGGGTCGACGGGGAGCGCCGGTGCCACAAGTTCGACGGCTGACTCCCAGCGAACGCACGGGCGGGTTGGCGGTGCTCCGGCTTGGCCTAAGGTTGAAGATTTCTTCAGCGCTTCGCAGATCACGTCGTAGGCTTTGCGCATGTTTCCCCCTGTCGGCGCCCGGGCTCGAATCACCTCTGCCGGGTCGCCCTGATCAGGCTCCACGACGCAGGAAGTAACGGGCTCGCCGTCCTCGGGGTCTTCGCCGATCTCCACGATGTCCAGCCGGAATGGGTGGGCCACGTCGTCAGCCCCGTCCTTGGACTTGGCAACCTTCCATTGCCTCACCGGTTCGCGCTGAACTTCGATCACGAAATCGAGCGCAGCAAATAGGCTGCTATGCCCGCGCATGCCCTTGGCGGTGTCCTTCCCGCTGTGGTGAATCAGGATCACGACTCCATCGACAGCAGCCTGCAGGCGCTTCGCCGCATCGATGATCCGGCCCATGTCTTCGCTGCTGTTCTCGTCAGCGCCCGGCGCTGCAGCGTTCAGCGTATCGATACACACAACCGCGCCGGCTCCTGCTGCAGACCGGATCGCACACGCAAGATCCGTTACGTCCTGATCCGACAGGATGCGAAGCGTTTGCCCAGTCATGAACTGCATTCGCCCGGGTAGTGCGCCGTTGCTAGCCAGCCATGCCTTTATGCGACCGGAGATTCCGCCTTCACCTTCAAGACCGACGTAGATCACGCCAGTGGGCCGCGCAATCCGGTGTCCGAACCAGTCTTTGTCACCCTTCGCGATGTGAGCCAGAAGATGCAACGCGAGGAATGTCTTCCCCGACGTACTCGGTCCGTAGATCGCACCTATACCGGCCTTCGGGAGGACGCCACGAACCACCCACCTCGGAAGCGGACGGGAAGCCAAGTCCGATGCGGATGAGAACCTGAAGCGCAGAGGAACCGTCTTCACCTCGTCCAGCAGATCGCGGACGACCTCTAGCCCCTCCGTGCCTGCGTAATCGTTCAAGTCGTAGTTCGGAGGCAGCTGATCGGGCAGCACGACCCATGCGGCCGGCATCCCGATCGCCCGCGCGATCTCCTCGGCTTGCAGCTCTGCTCCTCGATCAGGGCACAGGACGATTTGCAACGCGGGGAAGCGAGACCGCAGGCCTCGTGCGACGGTGATCAAGTTGCCTTTGCCGAAGCACGTCACGGCGGCGCGTCCGGTCGATTGGAATACCGTTGCAGCGGTCGCCACGCCCTCGCACAGATACGCCACTCCAGCAGCGAAGGCCACGTCGTCAGGCCTTCCGTCTATCGCGTCCTGATGTACAACCAGCGCACCGCCTGAGATACGGCATCCAGGCAGAGACAGCTTCGGAGATCCTGCGGCCGGGCTGACAAACTGAACGCCCTGCAGCATTCGCGTTTCGACATTCCAGATTGGAAGAGCGAGCCAGCCAGCGCACGACTCCCCGGCTATGCGCACTCCAGCCGGCGCTACGCGCAGCCCGTCCGGGGCCATACCCTTTCGAACGAGGTACGGGTGATCGGGGGGAGCATGAGAGCAACTGTTCCAGACCGCGGCCGGATCCTTGGAAGGCGCAGCGTGTGACGGTAGCGCCTGCAGTTTCGGCGGGCGTCCTGGCCCCTGATCTCTTCTCGTGATCTGATCAGTCCACCCCGCGTTTCGAGCTGCGGCGAATAAGGTGCCCGCCCCAATTCCGCCCTGTTTCAAGCTGCGCCAGACAGCTCGACAGTCAGCCTCGCTCTTGTAGTTTCCAGCACCAGAGCTCCATTCGTGCCAGTCCTCGAACGATAGGCCCGCTGCCCTGGCTGCCATCGCCAGGCGGACCCACTCTTCGCGTTCGACACCCGGGTCAAGGGCGTTGAGTGCGGACAAGGCGCGCTCGTGTTCTTGCGCAGAGCTCAGTTCAGGCATCACGGCTAAGCCTCTCCGCCCAGGCCTTGCAGGTTGCGCAGACTCCGGTCACTCGGCATGAGCAGGCAGCGCGCAAAGGAGAGTCCTGCGACTTAACTTGCGCCGTAGGCGTTGCCGTGAGTGTCGAAGGACTCCGTCCCAGGCCCTTGAAGCTCACCTCCCAGAAGCGGAGCGCAGCTTTCGCATCAACCTTCGTGCGCGTCATCGGAACAGCCTCAGCAGAGCGAGCGCGACACATGCGCCGGCCTCATCCCAGAGATGGCCGCGAGCGGCAGCGGAGCGGCGACGCTCCTCGAGCCAATACGTTGCCGTCCAAATCCAGCGTGAAAGAGCGCTCATCACGGCAACTCGATCAGGCTGCAGTTTTCTGAGGGACCTCTAGGCTTTCGCCGCGCAGCAGCTTCGCCGCGTCTTCAGCCGACCACAACAGGCGTCCGTTCGGAAGCTTCCTCGGAACGATCTGCATGTAGTCCCCACGGACGCAAAGCGCGTGACGAACGGTTTCCGGCCGAACACGGAGCGTGGCGGCGAATTCTGCAGTACTGAGGAATTGAGGTATTTGCATGGCATCCAATCCAAGTAAATTGGTGAATGCATGCTGAGTCCTCTAGGTGGAAACAAACAGGGTGGGTCAGTTTCCCTTTCGCTCCTTGCGCAGCTTCATGGCTTGGTAAGCCTTTCCTGCCGCAATCATGAAGCGCTGTACCTCGTCCTGTTCCTGCTGAGTGGCTGTCGACGGCAGATCCGACGCAGCCAAGTCTCGCAGCCAGTTCTTTACCGTCCTCTGATTCACGCCATACGCGCGCGCCACGACGTTCTCTGGTTTCGCCTGCAACAGAAGGCCACGGTCCGCCCACTGTAGATAGCGAACCGCGCGAGCCTTCAAGCGAGCTTCCAGTGGATCAACACGTTTGCCCGGGAACCTTGGGGCACGCAACAGTTCTGGTTCTATCCCGGCAATCAGCTGCTCGAAGGCGTAGATCAAGTCCTGCCGCATTTCGGTGGGGAGGTCGGCCTCACCACGTAGCGTTTCAAGAATTGCGCGTTGCATCTCAAGAATTGATTCCGGCGCGTACTCCGCGCCGGTGAGTCCATCGGCACCACGCTGGCCGCTCACATCCCAGCTACCGTCCTCTCGTTGGTGCGATCTCGGCTCGTACTCCGACGCTTTGGCATCGAGGTAACGAGCAAGTGGCACCTTGTATCTAGCCCGTTTCACGATGCCTCCTCGTCATCCTGGGTTCGCCCGCGCAGCGCCATCCGGTGATTGCAGAACAATTCTCAAGTCAAGCGCTTTGGTCGGACCAAAGGTCATCGTTCGCCGCAGCACGGTCGAGCCGAAAGGACGACCACTGCCGGATGTGCAGCAGCGCCTGTGCCCACTGCTCGGGAGACACCACACGCCACGACCTCTCCGGCTGAGGCCACAAGCGCTTTACTCGGAATCGCGCGATGTCCGGAAACCGATTGTCCGCTGGGTTCGGGTCGTTCGATGCTTCGTAGAGCACTGCAAAAGCAGGCAGCCGAGCGCGTCGCGCAAGGGCCGCTGTGACGGTTGCGGACTTGTGGTACTGCCCCACATCGCGGGCTGTCTCGATCAGCGCAAGGGGCTCGCGCGTATCCATGTCGTACTCGACGTACAGGATGCAATCGACGTCGATCATGCCGAGATTCTGGGCACGGTCGATGCCAACGTAGCGGCCGGCGGACCGGGGACGGTGCCAAGCGCTGTATGCAAGGTCGCGCTCACCGTATCGTTCAGCTTTCATGGTCGCCTCCGCCATCGGTGGCCGGCGCTTCGCTCGGGCTGCCGCTCTCGGTCGCCTTCGCTGCTTGGCGGCCTCCGCGCTTCAGCTGATAGACCAAGCGGGCAGAGTCGAGCCGTTCAGTCACTGCGGCGAGCCCTCGTTCCGCAATCGAGAGCAGCCGCAGCATAGCGACGTACTCGTCCTTCTCCTGCCACGCGCCGTCCGCCTCGAAGATGCTGCGAGCACCGCGAACAAGCGACGCTGCATCGAACAACTGTTCCCCAACTTCTGCTGCGAACCGCTGAAACTCCGGATGGACTGCGGCGGCTGCCGCCCCGGTAGACTGCTGAGTAGCCATGATGTGAAGCTCCATTTCACGTTGTGGTCAGGGGCTGCGCAGTGTTCCCGCACTGTGCGGCCCCGCTTCTGCCGGCGACCGGCCGGCGCGGGTACAAATAGGACGACAGCTGCTGAATTCGAACAACAGCGCGCCACGCGCTCAGCCGAGCATTGCCTTCAGCTCTTCGGTTTGGCTTGCCTCGCAATCAATGGCGCAGTTCGCGACGTCGACGAGAGTCTTGATGCGGTTATAGATGCAGCGCAGCGTATCGGCGATTTCCACGGCCTCCACATCGTCTTGTTGTGCAATGACCGGGACGTTGCGGGCAAGAGATTCGATTTCCCAAACCGCCTTGAGCGCGACCAATCGGCGCTCTGCCGACATGAAGATTCCGGCGTCCGACTTTTGGAGGTCTGGCGCGCTGCTATCCTTGGTGCTGTCCATGATGTGAAGCCCCTTTCACGTTGTGGTCGGCAGTCTGGGCGCCCACCGCCTAGACTGCCATCACCTGAAACCGTCAGGCGGCGGACCTGCCTTCACCCACGCACCCACCAAAGGGGGACATAGGTGAAGCCGTTGGCGCTACTTCATTCAGCTCCTCACAAGCCGAGGACGCCGCTTAGTCACTGACCCGGATTGCGCGATGCCGGCCTGTTCCAGGATCCAAGCTTCAATCTTCGTATGCCACATGCGCAGAAGGTCTAACGGCCGGCGGCGATAATGCTTCTCCGCGATGGCGGACGGCTTGTGCCCCATGATTTGCGCGACGATGCCGGTAGGCACTTCCACCCACTCAGACAGCGTGCCGAACGACCGGCGCAGACCGTGAAGCGTGAGAGGCGGCAGCCCTGCGGCGGCCAAAGCCTTGTTGTGAGCAATGCGCGGCTCCTGCAGCCGGCCGGATGCGGCTGCAGGACTGCCGAACACCCAGGGCAGCGCACGTTCTGCACGCTCCCGCGCGACAGCCTGATCCGGGCCGCGCAGCTTGAGCACCTTTCGGGCATCAGCATCGTTTCGCTGCTTCAGGTCGCGCAGAAGGCCGGCCACATAGGGAGTGAGCGGAATGGTTCGCTCACCCTCGACCTTGTCGCGGATGGTGAGGCTGTTCCACTGGAAATCGACATCATCCCAGCGAAGGCCGGCGAGTTCTTCACGGCGCGCACCGGTCAGCAGCAGCGCCTGGAGGTAAGCGGACTGAACCGGATTTGCGAGGGCACGCACCTGCTTGAACCAGAGGGGCAGCTGCTCCCGCTGCAGGCAATCATCCTTGGCGACCTTCTTCGGCAACTCGTCACGTGCCGCCCGGGTCTTGCAGGCATCCGCATGAACCAGCCCGGCAAACTCCTTCGTGCTGGCGCACCAGTTCAGGAAGGCGCGCAACATGCGGAAAGCAAGGGCGGCGTGCGTCGGCCGCCGCTCCGCCTCCGGCTTCAGCCAATCGCGCACGGCGTCGGCGTCGATGCGCTCAAGAGGTTGCGACAGCAGCCCCCGCAGGATGCCCGGCTGCGTTGTGTCGCCCTGGCCCTTCCTGCGACCACGAGTCTTGGGCTTGCCACCCTCGCCGACCACCGCAAGATGATCAGCAAGAGTTCGCGCGCCCCACTTCGACCGGCGGGCCTCGATGTACTCCGTCCAGGCGTCCAGCGCAGGGGATTCGGTGCGCCTTGCCTTCTCTCTCTTCGCCGCAATTGTCGCGAGCTTCTCCGCGCGTTCCTGCCGCGGGTCGATGCCCTGATCCACGAGGGTCTGAAGGCGCCGAGCTTCGGTGCGCGCGCTCTCGATGCTCCACGCCCGCACGTCGCCAATGGTTTGGCGAACCGTCTGCCGATGAAGCTTCGCTTCGAAGATGAACGACTTGGCCCCAGCGGCCGTTATGCGAACAGCAAGACGCGGCGCATCTGTGTCCCAGATGAAGGCCTGGCCCTTGCCCTCGGGGCAAGTTGCGGCGGAAATCCTCGGGTTAGTGAGTCGCTCGCGCTTCATCTCTGGCTACATACCGGGGCCTTGATGTAGCCCTCATGTAGCCATGACTATAGCAATGCATGTAAACGCACATCAACCTATTTATTAGGCTAAACGGGGACTTACTGTGAAAAAGGTCCAGGCCATCAACCTCGAACAACGCCGATAAATCAGAACTTTTGCGGACTCATAATCCGTTGGTGCTGGGTTCGACTCCCAGGGGGCCCACCAGATCGCCCGCCCCAGCCCGCAGACGGCTGGGGCCCATCGCTCCGGGCGCCCGCCCATTGATCGTCATCAAGCCCCCCGCTGCCGGCGCCTAAAAGCCCGCCGATTTGCGGCACACTGTCGCCTTGGTAATCAGTCGGCATTTCGGCAAGGGGTGATGGGCAATGGCAGTCGAACTGTTCAACAACGGCAAGCACGTCTGCCTGGCCTTCTATGATCTGGTCGACGAAGGCGCCGACCATGCGGTGCAGTGCAACCAGTTCCTGGTGGTGGACGGCGAACACGGCGCGCTGATCGACCCCGGCGGCAACATGACCTACACCGGGCTGATGATGTCGATGCAGCGCTACTTCCCGTCGAAGGACCTCGATCTCATCCTCGCCTCGCACGCCGACCCGGACATCATCGCGTCGATGAACAAATGGATGGTCAGCACCTCGTGCAAGGTGATGATTTCGAAGCTGTGGGCGCGCTTCCTGCCGCATTTCACGACAGGTCGCGACTACACGGCACGCATCATCCCGATCCCGGACGAAGGCATGCGGATTCCGCTCGGCGGCATGGAAATGCTGGCACTGCCCGCACACTTCATGCACTCGGAAGGCAATTTCCAGTTCTACGACCCGGTGTCGAAAATCCTGTTCTCCGGCGACATGGGCGCCTCGATGATCGGTCACAGCGAAGCGCTGCCACCGGTCAGCGATTTCGACGCACACATTCCGCACATGTTCGGCTTCCATCGCCGCTACATGGTGTCGAACAAGATCTGCCGCTACTGGGCGAGCATGGTGCGCGGACTCGACATCGACATGATCGTGCCGCAGCACGGCGCCCGCTTTGAGGGCAAGGCGATGGTGAAGCGCTTCGTTGACTGGATAGAAAACCTGCCCTGCGGCGTCGACCTGATGACGCAGGCGCACTACAAGGCGCCCTGAACGGGCGCGTCGGAGCGCACTCAGCGCCCGGCCACTTCCAGCGCGTTGTCGACAGCGCGCACACCGGGGACCGCCATCGCCGTCTGCAGCGCGCGCGCCAGTTGCGACGCGTCGCGCACGACCCCGCTCAAGGTGACGCGCCCGTCACGGGCGCTCACCGCGACATAGCAGCCGCTCAAGGCCTCGTCGCCGCCAAGTGCGCCCTTGATCGCCTCCTGCAGGCCGCGGTCGCGATCGTCGGTGACCGGATCGCGCAGCGTCGCCTGCGTGGCGGCGACCAGACTGGCCACCTGCGCGGGCGAGCAGATCGAATAGGCGATTGCGGTCGTGGTGAGCAGGGTCGCAATGGACTGGCGGGTGATCATGGTCTGCCTCCGTATCTGTTTTAGCGGCGTATTCCGGCCGGTGGGAGTGCCCGCATCAGCACACGCCATGCCACACCTCGCCTGCCTTTGAATTCAGATACTTGGACGGTGCGGCACACACTGCGCGTCGGGCTGCGGCGACGCGCGCCCGACACTGGACCGCAACCCCTTGCGCCGCGCCGGTCAGGCCTGTCGCATCTCGGCGACATCGCCGCGGAACAGGCCGGGGTTCAGGTCGTAGCGCTGCAGCAGGCGGTAGAACTCAGTGCGGTTGCGGCCGGCGATGCGCGCCGCGTCGGTCACGTTGCCGGCGGTGAGCTTGAGCAGCTGCACCAGGTAATTGCGCTCGAAGCGCTGTTTCGCCTCCGCGTAGCCCAACGCCTCCATCGGCTTCACACGCAGCGCGCGATCCACCAGCGCGCGCGGCACCAGTGGCGTAGTGGCCAGCGCGCACGCCTGCTCGACCACATTCTGCAGCTGCCGCACGTTGCCGGCCCAGTGCGCGGTCGCCAGCGCTTCCAGCGCGTCGGGCGCGAAGCCGCGCAAGCGCTTGCCGTACTTCTTTGCCAGCGTGCGCAGGAAGTGCTCGGCCAGCAGCGGAATGTCCTCACGCCGCTCGGACAGCGGAGGCAGCGTCAGCGTGACCACGTTGATGCGGTAATACAGGTCTTCGCGGAACTGCCCTTGCGCGAGCAGCGCGTCGAGATCGCAATGGGTGGCCGACACGATGCGCACATCGACCGGCTCCGCCTGCGTCGCGCCGACCGGCCGTACCGCCCGCTCCTGCAGGACGCGCAGCAGCTTCACCTGCAGCGCCGGCGGCATGTCGCCGATCTCGTCGAGAAACAGCGTGCCGCCGTGCGCTGCACGGAACAGCCCGGTGTGGCGCGCGACCGCGCCGCTGAAGGCGCCGCGTTCGTGGCCGAACAGTTCGGATTCGAGCAGCGCGTCCGGTATCGCGCTGCAGTTGATGGCGACGAAAGGCGCCTGCGCGCGCGGGCTGGCGCGGTGCAGGGCGCGCGCCAGCAATTCCTTGCCAGTTCCGCTGTCGCCGCGTATCAGCACGCTGGCATCGGAGGCAGCGACCAGCCGCGCCTCGTCGAGCAGTGACTCCATCCGCGCACTGCGGCTGATGAAGCCATCACGCCAGCCAGCGTCGATCGCCGTCACCGCACCGGCCGGAGCGGCGTGCGACAGCGCCTGAGCGATGCGATCGAGCAGTGAGGCGCTGTCGAAAGGTTTGGTCAGATAGCCGGCGACGCCGCGCGAGGTCGCCTCCACCGCATCGGGAATGCTGCCGTGCGCGGTCAGCAGGATGACCGGCAGCGCCGGGTGCTGCGCACGGATATCGTCGAACAGCGCGAGCCCGTCGCGGTCCGGCAGACGCACGTCGCTCAGTACCAGGCTGAAGCGCTCTACCGCCAGTCGCGTCAGCGCCGCCTCGGCCGTTTCGGCAGTGCTGACACGATAGCCGCTGGCCTTGAGCCGCAGCGACAGCAGGCGCAGCAGATCGGTGTCGTCGTCGACCAGCAGCAGACGGTGCTGCCCGTCCGCCCTCACCGCGGTACGCCGCGCGACGGAATGCGCGCGGGCGGCAGGCTGCGCTCGATGTCGGCCAGCGCGTCGAGCTTGCGCTGCAGTTCGTCCGCCCGCGCCTGACTGTCCTTCAGTTGCTGGCTGCTGCGTTCGAGCTGCTGCGTCAGCTTCACGTTGGCCGCGTCCAGGCGCTGGCGCTCGATCAACTGTTCGAGCAGCGATTTCGCATACGGCTGCACGGCCCGTGCCTCGTCGCTGCTGGAGGCGACCAGCGCCTCCAGCAGCGTGCGTGCGCGCATCAGATTGCCGCCGCGCGGCTGCGCCGCCTGCATCGCCTGCTGCAACTGGCGTTCCGCCGTATTGGTCTGTGTTTCAAGCGCCGCCGGCTGCGGCGCTTCGGCCGCTGCCGGCGCGGATGGCGCGGGCTTCACGCCGGCGCAGGCAACGAGCGACAGCGCAAGCGCGATCGCGATCAGACGGGTCACACGGACGTCAGCTGGCATGGGGCAATTCGATCCTGAAGTGGGCACCGCGCTCGGCTGGCAGCACCAGTGCCCGGCCGCCGTGCGCGGCGATGAATTCGCGCACGATGGCCAGTCCGAGGCCATTGCCCTTGTCCGGGCGCGGTGCGCGGCGGCTGCCGCGGAAAAAGGGTTCGAAGATGCGTTCGGTCTCGTCGGGCGCGACCCCCGGACCTTCGTCGATGCAGTCGATGCGCGTGGTGCCGCCATCGCTGCTCAGTTCGAGCCGCACCGTACCACCGTGCGGGCTGAAGGCGATGCCGTTGGCCAAGAGGTTCGTGAGCGCGATGCGCAGCTTGGCGGCGTCGCCGCGCACCGGCGGCGCATAGCCGCTGACGTCGAGACGGATGTCCTTGGCCTGCGCCTGCAGCTTGAGGTCGGCCGCCACTTCGCGCGCCAGCGCACGCAGCGCGGTCGGCTTCAGTTCGAGGTGGCGGGCGTCGAACTGCGTCGCGTTGTAGCCGATCAGCTGTTCGATGCGTTCCTGCAGCGCGCGCGCATTGGCGTCGAGTATGCCGCTGACTTCGATCTGCTCGTCGCTGAGCCGTCCTGTCACACCGTCCTGCAGCAGCGCAATGCCCTCGCGCAGCGACGCGAGCGGCGTCTTCAGTTCGTGCGACACATGGCGCAGCACGCGATTGCGATGCGCTTCAAGATCGGCCAGCCGCAATCGCAGCCATTCGAGCTTCTCGCCGAGGCGGCGCAGATCGGCCGGGCCGCCGACCTGTACCGGCGTCGAGAACTGTCCTTCGCCGAGGCGCGCAATCGCCTGCTCCACACGCTTCAGCGGCCGCAGTATCCACCAGCCGGTGACCACCGCGAGCAGGAGCGCGAGGGCGATGGCCGCCAGCACCTGCGTCGCCAGGGTGTCACGGCTCGACTCCAGCGTATCGAGCAGCGCCGCATTGCGGCCATCGATGGCCTCACGCACGCCGGCGGCAAGGCGATCATTGATCGGTGCGAGATCGGGTAACGCGTCGCCAACGGCGGCCTCGGCGGGCTGGTCGAACACGGCGCGCAACTGAGCTTCGGTGCGTCGCCACGTGTCCGCGTGCGGCGCGATCTGCGGCAAGCTCGCGGTCATCGTCGCCAGCGAGGCCAGCGCTTGCGTCTGAGCCTCAACGTAGCGGCGACGCAAACCGTCGTCCCGCAGCACGGCGTATTGACGCGCGCTGCGCGCCATGTCGAGCGAACGCTCGTCGATCTGCTGCATCGCCGACGTCAGATTCAATGCGCCACTGCCCGCCTCGCGGCTGGCGCGGGCGAAGTCCTGCAGCATGATCCAGCCACTTGCTGCTGCGGCACCGAGCGCGCCGGCGATCAGCAGCACGGTCAGCAGCAGGGTGGTACGGAAGGATGCATGAGGCATGAGTCGAAGGATTTCCGGTGAACGTCCGAGTCTAGGCAGCCCGGACGCGGGCCGCGGTAAGGTCCGGTAATGGAATGCAACAGAACGTTAAATCCGCAACGCCCGGGCGGTGTGTCGCCACTCGACGACAGGGCCCAGCGCACGTCTTGATGGGCGCCGCGCCCGCTTCCACGCAGCCGACTGTCGCGCTGCGGCGACAGAATCGCGGGGATTCGCTGCTGAAGTGCCGGGAAAGGTCGAACGGAAGTACGTAACTCATTGATCAAATAATAGATTCACCACCAGGCACACGATTTGCGAACAGTCGGTGCGCGCCGTGCCGCACGGTGCGAGCCACTTTCAAGGAGAAGACATGTTCAACAAGCCCGGCCTGTTCCCGAAATCCACCGAATCCACGCTGCCGCGCACGATACGACCGGGCGGCGGCGGCACGTCCGGCAGCGGCATGACGGTAAGCACGACGCCGTCGCCGGCCGCACTGTCGCCGCAGCGCGACACCCCGGCGCCGCAGCCGTCGAAGCCGGAAGCGATCGAGCCCTCGCCCACCCACGGCAGCCGCCTCATCGTCGGCCCCGACGTGAAACTGCGTGGCGCCGAAATTCTCGATTGCGACACGCTGGTGGTCGAAGGCCGGGTCGAAGCGACGATGGACAGCCGCGTCATCCGCATCGCCGAGAACGGCGCCTACTCCGGCACCGTCAGCATCGACGTGGCGGAAATCCACGGCAATTTCGACGGCGAACTGACCGCGCGCGAACAACTCATCGTCCATGCCACCGGCCGCGTCAGCGGCAAGATCCGCTACGGCAAGATCCATATCGAGGAAGGCGGCGAAATTTCCGGCGACATTAAATCGCTGGCCAGCGCCGGCAAGGAAAAGCCGGTCGAGCGCAAAGCCGACGAGCCGCGATCGCTGACCGCGCTCGCCGGTTGAAGCGGATCAGCGGACGGACGGCGCTGCGGCGTCGTCCGGCGCGGCCACAGCCTCCTCACCCCATCCGCCGCCGAGCGCGGCGTACAGGTTCACCACTTCGGCCAGTTGCCCCTGGCGTGCGCGCACCAGTGCCAGCGACGCCTCGTTGGCGGTGCGCTGCGCATCCAGCACTTCGAGATAGCGCGAGTAGCCCGCGTCGTAGCGCTTCTGCGCCAGTTGCAGGCTGCGTGCCGCGGCGTCGGCCTGCGCCTGCAGTGCGCTCACGCTCTGCGCGTAACGTTCGGCAGCGACCAGTGCGTCACGCACGTCCGTGAAGGCGTTACGGATGGCCGACACGTAGCCGGCCAGCGCCTGCTTCTGCTGCGCCGTGGCCTGATCGACACGGGCGCTGCGGCGACCAGCGTCGAACAGCGGCAGGTCGACTGCAACGCCGAGCGACCAGATATTGGCCGGGCCGCTGAACAGGTCCGACAATTCGCGGCTCTGCGAGCCATAGTTGCCGGTCAGCGAAATCGACGGATAGAGCGCCGCCTTGGCGACACCGATCTGCGCGTTGGCCGACGCCAGTTCCGCCTCCGCCTGTCGCACATCGGGACGGGCGTCGAGCAGCGACGACGGCAAGCCGGCCGGCGGCAACGGCGGCAGCGGCAGACTGCGCAGGTCGCCGGCCTCGATATGCATGCCCAGATTGCCGGTCAGCAGCGCGATCTGGTTTTCGGCGATGCCGCGGCTGCGCGCCAGATCGGCGATCTGCGCCTCGATCGCCGCGACCGCGCCCAGCGCCTGCTGCAGTTCCAGTTCGTTGGTGAGGCCACGCTCGACACGGCTGCGCAGGATGTCCACGTTCTCGCGCCGCGTGGCCAGCGTGTCGCGCGACAGCACAAGCTGGGCGTCGAGCGCGCGCAGGTTCAGATAGCCACCGACCACCTGGCTGACCAGCGTCAGCTCCACCGTGTCCTTCGCGTGCCGCGTACCGAGCGCCTGCGCGCGCGCCGCCTCGCTGGCACGGCGCAGCTTGCCCCAGAAGTCGAGTTCGAACGAGGTCGAGATCGCGGTCTGGAAGCTGTTGCGATAGAGCGGCGCACCGGCCGGTATAGGCGCGCCGACGCCACTGATACGCGAGCGGCTGGCGCCGGCTTCGAGGCCGACGTCGGGGAACAGGGCCGCACCGGCTTCGCGCAGCAGCGCATCGGCCTGTTCGATCCGGGCCGCGGCGCGCTGCACGTCGGCGTTGTCTGCCAGCGCCCGCTCGATCAGGGCGTTCAGCGTGTCGTCGTTGAACTGCTTCCACCAGCCCCGCGCGACGGCGACGGGCGCCGCGTCCTGCGCCGGCGCGTACTGTGCCGGCAGATCGACCGTCGGGCGCACGTAGTCCGGGCCGACCATGCAGCCGGACAGCAGCGCGGCGCAGGTCAGCGCGAGCGGCGTTTTCAGGGCGGCGGGCATCATGCGGTCACCTCGTCGGCCGGGCCGTCGTTGCGGCGCGCGGCCTTGCGGCCGGCCATCCAGCTGTAGAACATCGGAATGAATATCGTGGCGATGAAGGTGGCGGCCAGCATGCCGCCGAAGACGCCGGTACCCATGGAGCGGCGCGCCGCGGCGCCAGCGCCGGTGGCGGTGACCAGAGGCACCACGCCGAGGATGAAGGCCAGCGCCGTCATGCAGATCGGGCGGAAGCGCAGTCTTGCAGCTTCCAGCGAGGCGGTGATGGCGTCCATGCCTTCCTGCTGCTTCTGCAGCGCGAACTCGACGATCAGAATGGCGTTCTTCGCCGCCAGACCGACCAGCACCACCAGACCGATCTGGAAGTAGATGTCGTTCGGCATACCGCGCATCCATACCGCCAGCAGCGCACCGAGGATGGCGAACGGGATGGCCATGATGACCGCCAGCGGCAGCGACCAGCGCTCGTACTGCGCGGCCAGGATCAGGAACACCATGATGATGCCGAAGCCGAGCGCCAGCACCGAGGTGATGCCGGTGCGCTTCTCCTGGTAGGCCTGGCCCACCCATTCCAGCGTGTAGCCGGCCGGCAGCACCTGACGCGCCACCTCCTCCACCGTTTCAATGCCTTCGCCCGAACTGCGGCCGGGCGCGGCGTTGCCGAGAATCTTGGCGGCGACGAAGCCGTTGAAACGCTCGACCATTTCCGGTCCGACCACGGTGCGCACGCTGATCACCGCCGACAGCGGAATCATCGCGCCGGAGCTCGACCGGACGTAGGGCTTGCCGAGATCTTCCGGTTTCATCCGGTAGGGCGCGTCGGCGCCGAGCTGCACCTTGTAGGTCTTGCCCGAGCGGTTGAAGTCGTTCACGTACAGCGTGCCCATCGTCGCCTGCAGCGTCGAATACAGCGCGTCGAGCGGAATGCCCAGCGACAGCGCCTTCGGCTCATCGACGTCGACAGCGAGCTGCGGTGACGACACGCGGAAGAAGGTCTTCACGTCCACCAGCTCGGGCCGCTTGTTCAGCTCGGCGATCAGCTGGCCGGTGATGGCGGCCAGCTTGCGCGCATCCGAATCCTCGCGCGCCTGCACATAGGCCTCGAAGCCACCTGCCGCACCCAGGCCCTGGATAGGCGGCGGATTGAAGATGAAGCCCATGCCGTCGGTCAGCTTCATGCCTTCGGCGGCGATCACCTTCTGCAGGTCGTCGGCCGTGGTCGCGCGGTCCTTCCATGGTTTCAGCACGACGAAGGTCATCGCCACGCTGGGCCGGTTGTTGCCGGTGATGAAGTCCATGCCGCGCACCATGAACACGTTCTCCACCGCCGGGTGGTCGTTGATGACGCGGCGGATCTTCTCGAACGACACCTCGGTCCGCTCGGCAGAAGCGCCGTCGGGCAGCGTGACGAAGCCGAACAGATAGCCCTGGTCCTCGGACGGCACGAAGGCGCCGGGCACGACGCGGAACATGAAACCGGCGCCGGCGAACAGCAGCAGGACCAGCAGCGTCGCCACCACGCGGTGGCGCAGCGTGGCGCCCACGGTGCCGGTGTACAGCCGGGTAAGCCACTCGAAGCCGCGATTGAACGGGCGGAAGAACTTCACCTCGCCCTCGTGCTCCTTCAGCATCAGCGCGCACAGCGCAGGCGTCAGCGTCAGCGCGACCACGCCGGAGATCGTCACCGAGATCGCCACCGTGGCGGCGAACTGCTGGTAGAGCTGACCGGCGATGCCGCCGAGGAAGGCGACCGGCACGAACACCGCACACAGCACCAGCACCATCGCCACCAGCGCGCCGGACACCTCGCGCATCGCCGCCATCGACGCCTCCTTGGGCGGCAGCGCGTGCTCGCGCATCTGGCGCTCGACGTTCTCGAGCACGACGATGGCGTCATCGACCACGATGCCGATCGATAGCACCATCGCGAACAGCGTCAGCGTGTTGATCGAGAAGCCGAGCGCCCACAGACCGGCGAAGGTGCCGACCAGCGACACCGGCACCGCGATCAGCGGAATCAGCGTGGCCCGCCAGTTCTGCAGGAACACCCACACCACCAGCACGACCAGCACGGTGGCCTCGGCCAGCGTATGCACCACCTCCTTGATCGACTCGCTGATGAAGCGTGTGGTGTCGTTCGGAATGATGAATTCAGTCCCTTCGGGCAGACGCTGCGACAGTTCGTCGAGCTTGGCGCGCACTGCCTTGGCGGTGTCGAGCGCGTTGGCGCCCGACTGCAGATAGACACCCATACCCGACACCGGCGTGCCATTCACCTTGGTCGTGCGGTCGTAGTTCTCGGCACCGAGTTCGATGCGGGCGACGTCCTTCAGGCGCACCACGCCGCCAGGCCCGTCGGCGCGCAGGATGATGTTCTCGAACTGCGGAATGTCGAGCAGGCGGCCCTTGGCGGTCACCGTGTAGGTGAGCTGCTGGCCGTTGGTGACCGGCTCCTGACCGATGCGGCCGACTGCGTTCTGCGCGTTCTGCACACGGATGGCGGCCGCCACCTCGGTGGTCGTGATGCCGAGGCGTGCCATCACGTCCGGCTTCAGCCAGACGCGCATCGCGTACGGTGCGTCAAAGGCAAGGGCGTCGCCTACGCCCGGCAGGCGGCGCAGTTCCTCCAGCACGTTCACCTGCACGTAATTGGTCAGGAACAGCGTGTCGCGCTGGCCGTCGGTCGACTTCAGCGCGGCGATCATCAGCAGGTTGTTCGAGCGCTTGCGCACCACCAGACCGGAGCGGCGCACGTCTTCCGGCAGCCGCGACTCGGCCACCGAAATGCGGTTGTTCACGGCGATCAGCGCGGTATCCGGATTGGTGCCCACCTCGAAGGTGAGCGTGATGGTGACCGTGCCGTTCGAGGTCGAGGTCGAGTTGAAGTACAGCAGGCCCTCGATGCCCGACAGCTGCTCCTCGATCGGTGCCGCCACCGTGCGCGCCAGCGTTTCCGAGTTGGCGCCCGGATAGGTCGCCGTGACGATGACCGTGGGCGGCGAGATTTCGGGGTACTGCGCGATCGGCAACGACAGCGAGGCCACCAGGCCCGCGATCATGATGACGATGGATATGACGCCCGAGAATATAGGGCGATTGATGAAGAAGCGGGCCATGTGCGGGCGCTCCTTCAGGACTTCGCCGGCGGCGCGGCTTCACCCGCCGCGCGCGGCGCCACCGGCGCACCCGGTCGCAGCTTGATCAGGTTATCGACGATGACGCGGTCGCCAGCCTGCAGACCGCCGGTCACCACCCAGTCCTTGCCCTGCCACTGACCGAGCTTGACCGGACGCGGCTCCACCTTGCCTTCGGCATTCGCCAGCATCACCACCGGACCGCTTTCGGTCTGCGTCACCGCAGCCTGCGGTACCAGGAACACATTGTCGCGCTCACCGGCGATCACCCGTGCGCGGACGAACTGGCCGGGCAGCACGACGGCGTCGGCATTGGCGAACTCGGCGCGCATTTCCAGCGTGCCCAGCGCAGGATCGATGCGGCTGGCGGAAAAATTGATGCGGCCACGCTGCGGCAGGATGCTGCCGTCGGGCAGCTGCAGCTCGACCTCGCGGAAGCTGCGCACCGCGGCCCGCCCGCCCGGCACAGCGGCCAGATCGTTGTCCGACAGACTGAAACGCACCCAGATCGGATTGATCTGCGCGATGGTGGTGAGCAGGCTGTCGCTGCCGGTATTCACCAGTGAACCTTCCGAGCGATGGGCGCGGCCGGTCACCCCGGCCACCGGCGCGCTCACCTGCGTGTAGCTCAGATTCAGCTCCGCCTCGCGCACCGCTGCCTCGGCCGACTTCACCGCGGCGCGGGCCACGGCAGTCGCCGAGCGGGCGTCATCGAATTCCTTCTGGCTGATCGCCTTCTCTGCCACCAGCCCGGTCAGACGCTGCGCTTCACGTGCCGTCTGTTCCTCGACCGCCTGCGCTTCGGCCAGACGCGCCTTGGCCTGCGCCAGCGCAATCTCGAACGGTGCACGCTCGATACGGAACAGCATCTGCCCGGCCTTGACCGGCTCACCCTCGCGGAACAGCCACTTTTCGAGGATGCCGCTGACGCGCGCCCGCACTTCGACTTCGCGCGCACCTTCGGCCTGCGCCACCGCCTCGACCACCAGCGGCGCCTGCGTCGGCGCCACTTCAATCACGGTCACCGGCATCGCCTGCGGCGCCGCGGCGGCCGGCTGCGCGGACTTGTCGCCGCTGCAGGCGGACAGCAGCAGTGCTGCAGCGATCAGCACGACGAAACCGAAAGAGGTGTGGAGCGGAGAAAGTCGGCGTCCCGGGCGCACGGCCAGGCGGGAAATCGGGCGCGAGGCAGGCACGGCGGCCGCGGAGCGGACAGGCATCGGGGAACTCTCCTGAATTCGGCCTGCAATTATATACAAGCACGAATGTTTGTAAATTTGCCTCATGCGCGGTGTTGGCGCATGGCGGATGAACTGTCACTGAGTCACAACGGCGCCGATTCGGTTCCTGCGGACGGCGGATTCTCCGGCGCGGTGCCCTCCGGTATGCCCTGCAGTCGACGCCGGACCATGTGGATGTGGGCACGCAGCTGGTAGTGATAATCGGAATGCGCCAGCGGCACCGTGATGCGCGCGACCGCCGCCTCGATGCGGTCAATGTCGTCCAGCCACTCGGCCCGGCTTCGTTTCGTGTCCGGCAGCATTGCCTGACGTTCGACGTCCTTCAGTTCGCCATACCAGCGGTACAGCTTGCTGCGCACACGCCAGACGTAGAGCTGCGGCAGAATCTTGAACAGCGGCAGGGCCAGCGCGAGCAGCGGCACCAGCAGCACCAGCATGCGATCGAACAGGTTGGCGATCGAGAACGGCAGGTAGCGCTGCAGGAAAGGCGGACCGACCTCGTAGAAGCGTTTGGCGCGCGGATGCAGTTCGAAGTCGCCGCCGTCGGGCTTTGGAAACTCGCCGGGTCGCTGGAACACGCTGGCCTCGGCATGCGCCGGCTTCATCGCGCCCAGCATCAGGTCGATCAGCGCCGGATGCGTGTCCTCGCGCGCCACCATATAAGCCTGTGTCGCCACCAGCGACACGTCCTTCGGCGGAATGTCGCGCACGAAATCGATGGCGCCACGCGGCAGCGTGAGCATGGTCAGATGGGGGAAGCGGCGAGAATAGGCGGACGCCTGCGCCATGCTCATCAGCGAAATCCCGTCCGAATAGAGCAGCGCCCACACACTGGCCGAGTGCACCGCGCCAACCACGACCAGCGCGTCGATGCGGCGGTCGCGCAGCGCGGTGACGCCGGCGATTCCGCTCAACGGCAGCAGGCGCCGCCTGTCGTCCGCCATGCCGTGCGCGGCCAGCATCTGCAGCGCAAGGTGGCGGGTGCCGCTGCCTTCGGGCCCGACGCCGATGCGCAGGCCCTTCAGCTGATCCAGCCGCTCCAGCCCCGGCCGGCCGCGGTAGAACACCCATACCGGTTCGTAATAGGCGGCCCCGAGCGACAGCAGCCCGGGCGGGTGATCTTCCGCGCTGCCGCCCTGGACGAAAGCGAAATCGACGGTCTGCTCCGGGTCGTTCAGGCGCTTCAGGTTCTCGATCGAACCGGCGCTTTCGAGCGCTTTCACGCCGACGCCGAAGGGCTCGATCAGCGGTTTGTAGCGCGCGCAGAACGATTCATACGCTGAACCCTGAGCGCCGCAGGAGATCGTCGTCTGATCGGGCGGCGCCGGCTTGATGTAGCGGGCAGCGAACCAGAAGCCGGCGGCGATGATGAGCAGCGCAGGCACGCCGAGCGCGAACATGTCGCGGAAGGACAGCTGGCGCAGCCAGTTGCGCAGCGCGGAAGCACGGAGCGTATAGGGCGTCGGAGCATTCATCGGGCAGTAGGGTAGCGCGCAGACCGGGCTCGTGCACGGCCGGATGCCCTCGCGCACGTGTGTTTCATTCTGTCAGCCGCGATCCTGGCCGTCTAAAGTCGCCCGCACGCGGCGCCGTTATTCCTTCGTGCGGAAAGGATGGATCGGGCGGGCCGATCGGGCACCGCCGCACATCGAACAAGATACGCACACGGGGTGCCCTGGATGAATGTAGTGGTCGTGGATGATGCGCAGGTGAATCTGGTTCTGATGTCTGCGCTGCTGGGCAAGCTGCCGGACGTTGAAGCGACCTGCTTCCTGTCGCCGTCCGAGGCGCTCGAACACTGCATGCGCGAAGACCCTGATCTGGTCATCGTCGATTACATGATGCCGGACATGGATGGCATCGAATTCATCCGGCGCTTCCGCTCCAATCTGGCGCGCACGCAGACGCCGCTGCTGATGGTCACCGCCGACCACGAGCGCGAAGTGCGCTACCGCGCGCTGGAGTCCGGCGCCAACGACTTCCTGACCAAGCCGGTCGACCGTGTCGAGTTCACCTCCCGCGTCAAGAACATGCTGTCGCTGCGTCGCAGCCAGGTCGTGCTGGCGAACCATGCCCGCGTACTGGCCGAAGAGGTCCGCCGCGCCACTGCCGAAATATTCGAGCGCGAGCGCGAGACGCTGAACAAGCTGGCGCGCGCGGCCGAGTTCCGCGACCCGGAGACCGGTGCACACATTCTGCGCATGGCACACTTCTCGGCGCTGATCGCACGCGAAATGGGTCTCGACGCGGACATACAGGAAGCATTGCTGATCGCCGCACCGATGCACGACGTCGGCAAGCTCGGCACGCCGGACCACATCCTGCTCAAACCGGGCCGCCTCGACCCGGACGAGTTCGAGATCATGAAGCAGCACGCCTCCATCGGCTACGAAATCCTGAAGGACTCGGCGTCGCCCTACATGCAGCTGGCGGCGACGATCGCACTCAGCCATCACGAGAAGTTCGACGGTAGCGGCTACCCCAAGGGCCTCGCCGGCGAAGCGATCCCGCTGGTTGGGCGCATCGTCGCAGTGGCCGACGTGTTCGACGCACTGACCTCGTCGCGCCCCTACAAGAAGGCGTGGGAGGTCGCACGGGCACGCGACTTTCTCGCCGCTGGACGCAACCTGCACTTCGATCCGAGCTGTGTGGACGCCATGCTTGGACGCTGGGAGGAAGTGCAGGAGATCCGGGCGCGCTTCCGGGACGACTGAGTCATGAAGCTGCTTGCCTTCGGGCCGCACCGCCTGCTGCTGCGCATCACCGCGCTGTTCGCCCTCGCCTTCAGCATCGGCGCCGCAGGCAACGCACTGTACACGGCCCGCGAACAGGCGGACGAAACACTGCGCCTGCTTGAACGCAGCGCACTGGCCGAGTCACGCGCCATCGCGGCCGGCCTGGCCGCCGACATCGAACACGACCGCGATGCACTGCTCGCGCTGCGACCACGGCTGCCCGACACGTCCGTGCTGATGGCAGCGGCACTGATCGCGCCCAACGGCGAAGTCATGTCGGCGCTCAGGCGCGCTGATGACGGCGCTTGGCGCACAGCCGTCGCCCGTCTGACCGACGCCCCGCCACCAGGCCTGATCGCGCGTGCGCGCACCGCAGCAGAGGACGACGCGGGGCGGCGGGTCATCGTCAGCTGGGTGCCGCTGGTGGCTGGCGGACAGACCGTCTGGCTGCGCACCGAGACCGATACGCAGGAAGCACGCGAAGTGCATGCGCACATCCTGCACGACAGCCTGCTGCACGGCCTGTTCGCGCTGCTGCTCGGCTCCGCGGCCCTCTATCTGCTGCTGCGCCGGCCGCTGGCCGCGCTGAACCAGTGCACCGACTTTGCCGAAAGACTGGATCTGGCAATGGGCGAAACCCTGCCGGCAGCGACCGGTTCGCACGAAACCGACCGACTGGCGCAGGCACTGAACTGGGCGTCGCTGAGCCTCTACGACCAGCGCAGCGCGCTCGCCGAAAGCGAAGCGCGGACAGGAGCCATACTCGGTGCGGCGCTCGACGCGGTGATCACCTTCGACGGCTTCGGCAACGTGATCGAGTACAACCCGGCCGCCGAACGCATGCTGGGCTGGACGGCGGCCGAAGCGATGCAGCATCCGGTGATCGAACTGCTGGTCGCACCTGCCGAACGCGAACGCGGCCAGCACGACCTGCTGCAGTGGCTGGGCCGCCGCTTCGACGCGGTGATCGGCCACCACATGGAACTGGACATCCGCCACCGCAGCGGTCGCCGCTTTCCCGCCCAGCTGGCCATCACCTCGACGCACATGAAGGGGCGCGCGCTGTTCACCGCCTTCATTTCCGACATCAGCGAGCGGCGCGCGGTGCACGAGCAGATGATGCAGGCGCGCGACGCGGCCGAAGCCGCGAGCCGGGCGAAGAGCGACTTCCTGGCCAATATGAGCCACGAAATCCGCACCCCGATGAACGCCATCATGGGCATGACCGAACTGGCGCTCGACACCGACCTGACCGGCGAGCAGCGCGAGTACCTGACGCTGGTGAAGCAGTCGTCGGACACGCTGCTGACGCTGATCGACGACATCCTGGACTTCTCGAAGATCGAGGCCGGGCATCTGGACTTCGAGCACATCCCGTTCAGCCTGCGCGAGGTGATCGGTAGCATCGTGCGCACGCTGGCGCCCAAGCCGGGCCGCCCGGTCCAGCTCGGCTGTCGCATCGATCCATCGGTGGCGGACGGCGTCATCGGCGACCCGGTGCGGCTGCGTCAGGTGCTGACCAATCTGATCGGCAATGCGCTGAAGTTCACCGAGCGCGGCAACGTCGATCTGGCGGTCACGCTCGACAGCCAGGACGAAGGCGTGCAAACGCTGCGCTTCGCCGTGCGCGACACCGGCATCGGCATTCCCGCGGACAAGCAGGCACTCATCTTCGACGCCTTCTCACAGGCCGACAGTTCGACCACTCGCCGCTTCGGTGGCACCGGTCTCGGCCTTGCGATCTGCACACGACTGGTCAAGCGCATGGGCGGCAGGCTGGAAGTGATCAGCGCACCGGGTGAAGGATCGACCTTTCATTTCACCGTGCCCTTAACCAGCGCGCGCGCCGGTGAACTGGCATCGCAGGAGAGCGGCTCGCTGGAACGGATGCCGCTGCTGGTGATCGAGCCCGACCCGACATCGCGTGCGCATCTCGCTGCACAGCTGGCGCAATGGCAGATGGCGGCACGCTTGTGCGCTGACCTCGACGAGGGCATTGGCGCCATCGTCGCGGCCGAGAGCGAGGCGCAGTGCTTCCGCGCACTGCTGGTGGCCGAGGACCTCGCCGCACGCGACGGCTGGGCCCTGGTGCACGCACTGAAGGGACAGTGCGCCGCCGAACTGCCCATCATCCTGCTGCACGATGGCGAAGCGCCCGGGGCCGACCGCCTGCCGGCCGGTGTCAGCGGCGTTGTCGCGCGGCCTGCGCAGACCGCCGCGTTGCTCAACGCACTGATGGCCGCGACCGGCACCGGCACGACCGGCGAGCGGCGCAGCATTCCGGTGACCGAGGGCGGCGAGGGACGCCGTCTCAACATCCTGCTGGCCGAAGACAATCCGGTTAACCAGACGCTGGCGGTGCGCCTGCTGGAGCGACTGGGCCACGAAGTCGACGTGGCGGCGAACGGCCTCGAAGCCGTCGCGAAGGCGGCCTGCATCCGCTACGACGTCATCCTGATGGATCTGCAGATGCCACAGATGGGTGGCTTCGACGCTACGCGTCACATCCGGGCACAGGACGGCGAGCGGCATACGCCCATCGTGGCGATGACCGCGCATGCGATGGCCGGCGACCGCGAGAAGTGTTTCGCCGCCGGCATGGACGCCTACGTATCGAAACCGATACAGGTTCCGGCACTGATACGCGCACTGGAAGAGGCATTGCAGAAGCCGGCGTCGGCGCCGGCCGAACACCGCGAGGAGAACGTCGGCAAGGCGGACGACATGCACGCGACGCAGTTCGACCGCGCGTTCACGCTCGGCAATCTGGGCGGCGACGAAGTGCTGATGCGCGACATCATCGTGCTCTTCCTGCGCGACTACCGGGCCATGCTGGGTGCGTTGCGCGAGGCACGGTCGGTATCGCGCGATGCGCTTGCGGTCGAGGCGCACACGATCAAGGGTACGGTGCGCAACTTCGGCGGCACCCGGGCCGCCGGCATCGCCGGGCGGCTAGAACGCAGTGGCGCCACGGCGCCGGACGACGCCGGCACCGACCTGCTGATCGACCAGCTGGAAACCGAGGTGGAGGCCCTGGCCGCCGAACTGCGGGCGGAACTGCAGGCCGCCCGCGTCGCGGCCTGATCAGCCGAGACGTCGCCGCGCGACACCGGCAACCAGCGCCACGCCGGACAGCATCAGCGCCCACGATGCAGGCTCAGGCACGGCGGTAATGGCGACGTTGTCGAGCGCCGTCGTCTCCACCACCCCCGAAATGTACTCGCCGCGGATACGCAGGCGCTGCAGGTCGCCGAGTACCGACTGCATTTGTGCAGCGGTGGCGAAACTGCCGCCAAGACCGCCGACGCGCCAGCTCCCCTCCGCCAGCGACACGGTGAAGTCGGTCCAGTCAATGCCGGGCTGGTTGTCGTGCTGGAACACCAGCACCAGGCCCGCACCGTTCACCAGAACCACGTCCGGATCGTCGCGCCATTGCGGTGTCTGTACCGACAAGGTCTGGCTGTAGCGCAGCGTACCGCCGTAGTAGCCCGACAGATCGCCGAGGAAGGACTCCGGTGCTTCGAAGAAGAAGCTCATCGCCGACGGATCGGTGTAGCGGATGAACTGGCCTTCCTCGTCGTAGTCCGGTGTGAAGGAGCCGCCGAAGGAATCGAAGGGAGGATTGGTGTCGGACACCGTCCAGCCGTCGCTGCCGGAATCGAAGGTGCTCGACGGTGCGGCCAATGCCGCCTGGGACGCGCCGAGCGACAGCAGCAGCGCGATGATGTGGGAACGCATGTCCGACCTCCGATTCCGATGTTGGAAGCCGGCAACCTAAACCTGCAGGGCACGCACGCCACGTGAATATCTCACGGACGTGCGTCGTCGGTGGCGACTCAGCCCGCGGACTGCGAGCCGCGCTGGATGAATTCGATCTTGTAGCCGTCCGGGTCCTCGACGAAGGCGATCACGGTCGAACCGTGCTTCATCGGGCCGGCCTCACGCACCACCTTGCCGCCGCGCGCCTTCACCTGCTCACAGGTAGCGTAGGCGTCGTCGACCTCGAGCGCGATGTGGCCGTAGGCGTTGCCGAGGTCGTACTTGTCGGTGTCCCAGTTGTGGGTCAGTTCGAGCACCGCGCCGTCGGCTTCGTCCTGGTAGCCGACGAAGGCCAGCGTGAACTTGCCGTCCGGATAGTCCTTGCGGCGCAGCTCGCGCATGCCGAGCACATTGGTGTAGAAATCGATGGAGCGGTCGAGATTGCCGACGCGCAGCATGGTGTGAAGGATGCGCATGTGTGAGTCCTCATTTCAGTTCAGTACGGCCGTTCCGAAGGACCTGACCTCCCCCTCGGGGGGTGAGGCAGGGGTTTCGCGGCGCATTGCGCCGCGCCTGCCGAACGGGTCGGCTGTGCAAAGCCGGCCCTGTGCGAGCTTGGCGAGTAAGGGGGCGGTTTCATTCTAGGGGGCGACGATGCGCCCCGGGTGGTGCGCGCGCAGTTCTCGCCGCGCCGCCTCGAAGCCGGGCAGGATGGCGGCTACGGTGTCCCAGAACGCGCGCGAGTGATTGAGTTCCTTCAGGTGCGCCAGTTCGTGCGCGATCACGTAATCGATCAGCGCCGGCGAGAAATGGATCAGTCGCCAGTTCAGCCGTATCACGCCCTGCGCGGTGCACGAGCCCCACAGCGTATTGGCCGAACTGAGCACCACACGTTCGGGTGCCACGCCGATGCGCGCGCCCAGTTCGGTCGCGCGGCGGGTGAACAGCGCCAGCGCCTCCTGCTGCAGGAAGCCGCACACCGCGTCGCGCACGCGGTCGTGGTCGGCGTCGGCCGGCAGCGGCAGGCGCAGCACCTCGTCGTCGATCAGCGGGCGCGCGCAGGTGTCACCGAGTCGCAGCATGACGTGAGTGCCCAGCCAGGGCAGTCGGGCACCGTCGCGCCAGTCGGTGCGTACCGGGGCGCGACGGGCGCGCACTTCGCCCAGCTTGGTGAATATCCAGCGTTGCTTCTCGCGCAGCGCTTCCTCGATCTGCGGCAGCGTCACCCAGTGCGGCGCGGTCACGCGCAGGCCGGATTCACCGATGGAAAAGCCGATCGAGTTGCGGCGGCTGCGGCGCAATGCGTACTCGATGATCTGCTGACCGAGCACGATGTGGCGACCGCGCGGCTGCGGCGGCGCGTTATCCGGCGTATCGAGCGCCAATTCAAGCTGCTGCGGGCTGTGGGTTTGAGCCATAGTGATGCGGGAACAGTCTGCGCATTTCACTTTCGATCCAGGCTTGAGCCTGCCCGTTGATCTGTTCCGCCGTCAAGCCCTGCGTGTCGATCGCCGGTCCGATGCTCACCGTGATCTCACCCGGCAGCTTGAGGAAGGCATTGCGCTTCCAGAAGTCGCCGGCGTTGTGCGCGATCGGCACCACCGGCGCACCGGTCACCTCGGCCAGTCGCGCGCCGCCTATCTTGTAGCGCTTCGTCTGCCCGGGCGGCATGCGCGTGCCCTCGGGAAAAACGGTCACCCAGAAACCGAGGTCGAGCAGGCGGGCGCCCTGTTCCTCGACCTGTTTCAGCGCGTCCTTGCCGGCGCCGCGGTCGATCGCGATCATCGGCATGCAGCCCAGGCCCCAGCCAAAAAACGGAATGCGCAGCAGTTCGCGCTTGAACACGAAGGCCACCGGCGGCAGGAACACCTGCAGCGCCATCGTTTCCCATGCCGACTGGTGTTTGCACAGCACCACCGCCTTGCCCTTGGGCAGGTTCTCGCTGCCGATGACGCGATGACGCAGGCCGACGATGATGCGCAGCGCGAACATGGTCAGATGCGTCCACAACCCGATCAGGCGATAGCGCACGTGCGGCGGCAGCGGCCGCGCCAGAATGGCGATCAGCGAAAACGGCGGCGTGATGACAAAGAGGAAGACGAAGAACAGCAGCGAGCGGACGAAGGGCATCAGTCGGTATTCACCGTGAGTGCGCGCACATAGGCGGCGAGGTTGTCATGAACCGGCGTGCCGGGCGGCAGCTCGGGATCGGCTTCGGTCTTCCCGCCCTTGCCGGTGCGTACCAGCACCGGCTGCGCACCGGCGGCGACGGCCGACTGCAGGTCGCGCAGGCTGTCGCCGACCACCGGTACGTCATCAAGGTCGACGTTGAAGCGCTCGGCGATCTCCAGCAGCATGCCCGGCTTCGGCTTACGGCAGGCGCACTTGGAATCGGCCGCGTGCGGACAGAAGAAAATGGCGTCGATGCGCCCGCCAGCCTGGGCGACCGTGCGGTGCATCTTGTCGTGGATGGCGGCCAGCGTGTCCATGTCGAACAGGCCACGACCCACGCCCGACTGGTTGGTCGCCACCACCACGCGCCAGCCCCACTGGTTGAGCAGCGCGATCGCCTCCATCGACCCTTCGATCGGTCGCCATTCCTGCGGCGACTTGATGAACTGGTCGGAGTCGTAGTTGATGACACCGTCACGGTCGAGAATGATGAGCTTCACCCGCTCAGTCCTTCAGCTCAAGGCGGGAAATGTCGGCCACCGCATTCATCGCCGACGCCAGCTCGCCCAACAGCGCCAGGCGGTTGGCGCGCACTTTCGGGTCGTCAGCATTGACCATCACGTCGTCGAAGAAGCGGTCGACCGGCGCGCGCAGCTGCGCCAGTGCGGTCAGTGCTTCGGTGTAGCGACCCGCATCGAGATCGCTGCGTAGCGCAGGCTGCACCGCCGTCAGCGCGGCGTGCAGGTCGCGCTCGGCGGCTTCGGCGAACAAAGCCGCGTCGACACCGACCGCCACGCCATCCGCCTTCTTCAGGATGTTCACGATGCGCTTGTTGGCGGCGGCCAGCGACTGCGCCTCGGGCAGCGCCGAGAAGGCGACCACGGCTGCGAGCTTGGCCGGCACGAGGTCGATGCGCGTCGGTCGCAGTGCCAGCACCGCGTCGATCGCGCGCGCATCATGGCCGGCTTCGCGCAGCAGGTTGCGCAGACGCTCGAACATGAAATCGAGCAGTTGCGTTTCGAAATTCGCAGCGTCGCCCTCGCCCACCTGGCCGGCGCGGAAACCGCCGCGCGCAGCGGCAATCAGTTCGGCGAGATCGAGCGGCAGCGGCGTTTCCATCAGGATACGCAGCACACCGAGCGCGGCACGGCGCAGCGCGAACGGGTCCTTGTCGCCGGTCGGGATCTGACCGATGCCGAAGAAACCGGCCAGCGCGTCGATCTTGTCGGCCAGCGACACGGCGCAGGCCACCGCGCCCTCCGGCAGCGCGTCGCCGGCGAAGCGTGGGCGGTAGTGCTGCTCGACCGCCTGCGCGACGACCTCGGCTTCGCCGTCGTGCTGTGCGTAGTAACGCCCCATCACGCCCTGCAACTCGGGGAACTCGCCCACCATGTCGGTCATCAGGTCGGCCTTGGCCAGCAGACCGGCCCGCGCCGCCTGCATCACGTCGGCGCCGAGGCGGCCGCCAATGTCGGTGGCCAGACGCTGGATGCGCATGACGCGGTCGAACTGGCTGCCCAGGCGGTTGTGATAGACCACCGCCTCCATTTTCGGAATGCGTGCGGCCAGCGGCGTCTTCTTGTCCTGCTCGAAGAAGAAGCGCGCGTCCGACAGCCGGGCGCGGACGACACGCTCGTTGCCGGACACGATGTTGTGCGGGTCGGCCACCTGCATGTTGGACACCACCAGGAAGCGGTTCAGCAACTTGCCGTTGGCATCGAGCAGCGGGAAGTACTTCTGGTTGGCCTTCATCGTCAGGATGAGGCACTCCTGCGGCACGGCGAGGAATTCCGCTTCGAACTGCGCAACGTAGACGTTGGGATTCTCGACCAGCGCCGTCACTTCGTCGATCAGCGCTGCGTCATCGACGTGGTGTACGCCGTTGCCGATGTCGCCACAGACGTGCGCCAGTCGCTGCACGATGAGCGCGCGGCGCGCGTCGAAGGACGCCATCACCGCACCGCGCTCGTACAGCGCACGCGCGTATTCGTCGGCGTTCGCCAGCGTCACTTCGCCCTCGCCCATGAAGCGGTGGCCGCGCGTGCTGCGACCCGAGGCGTGGCCGAAGGCCTGGCCTTGCACGACGCGCTCGCCATGCAGCAGCACCAGACCGTGCACCGGGCGCACGAACTGGTAGTCGCAGTCGGCCCAGCGCATCAGCTTCGGAATCGGCAGCTTCTTCAGCGCGTCGAGCACGATGCCAGCCAGCACGTCGTCGAGCGCTGCGCCCGGCACCGTCATCGCGTAGAACAGCGTTTCGCTCTTGCCGTCCAGGCGCCGGGTGAACTGCGGCAGCGCCTCGACCGGAATGTTCTTCGCCTGCAGCTTCTTCAGCAGCGCCGGCGTCGGCTTGCCATCGGCATCGAGCGCGACGGCGACCGGCATCAGCTTTTCATCGACCACCGCGTCGGGCGCGCAGTCGGTCACGCCCTGCACCGTCAGCGCGAGACGGCGCGGGCTGGCATAGCGGTCCATGCGCGCGTCGGCGGCGACCAGCTTGCGCTCGACCAGCGCCTTGAACACCGCGTCGGCAAACACCTCGCCCAGACGCGACAGCGCCTTGGGCGGCAATTCTTCGGTCAGCAGTTCGACCAGCAATGTGGCTTGCATAACTTTTCCAGAGGGCCGCCGCGGCGGCCTCAAAACGGTTCTGTCGGATCGGAACGGGGCAAGAACGCGGTAACTCAGGCGGCACGCAGCGCTTCGATGCGCTGGCACTCTTCCTCGCCGAGCAAGGTGCGCAGGCGCGGGCTGCTCAGGTCGGCCATCGGGAAACCGCGCTGCTCGCGCGAGGCGTAGTAGGCCTGCGCCACCAGCCTTGCCAGCGCGCGCACGCGGCCGATGTAGGCAGCGCGTTCGGTCACCGAGATCGCGCCGCGCGCATCGAGCAGATTGAAGCTGTGCGAGGCCTTCATGACCATCTCGTAACCGGGCAGCGGCAGGCCGGCCTCGATCAGGCGTTTCGCCTCCGACTCGTAATCGCCGAACTGGCGGAACAGCCATTCGACATTCGAATGTTCGAAGTTGTAGGTCGACTGTTCGACCTCGTTCTGGTGATACACGTCGCCGTAGCGGATGCCCGGCGCCCACACCAAGTCATACACGTTCTCGACGCCCTGCAGGTACATGGCCAGACGCTCGGCGCCGTAGGTGATTTCGCCGAGCACCGGCTTGCATGGAATCGAACCCACTTCCTGGAAGTAGGTGAACTGCGTCACCTCCATGCCATCCAGCCACACTTCCCAGCCGAGGCCCCAGGCACCCAGCGTCGGCGATTCCCAGTCGTCCTCGACGAAGCGGATGTCATGCTGCGACGGATCGAGGCCGAGTGCGCGCAGGCTGTCGATGTACAGCTCCTGGATGTTCGGCGGCGACGGCTTCAGCGCGACCTGGAACTGGTAGTAGTGCTGCAGGCGGTTCGGGTTCTCGCCGTAGCGGCCGTCCTTCGGGCGGCGCGACGGCTGCACGTAGGCGGCTCGCCAGGGCTCGGGGCCGATGGCGCGCAGGAAGGTGGCAGTGTGGAAGGTGCCGGCACCGACCTCGATGTCATAAGGTTGAAGCAGCGCGCAGTTCTGCTCGCCCCAGAAACGGGACAGACGCAGCAGCACTTCCTGGAATGTGGGTGCAGCAGACATGGAGCCAGACCGTGAGGGAAAGGCGGGATTTTACCGGCTCAGCCTCTTTTGCGCTGCACCGCGGCAAGGATGATGACGGCAAGCGCCACGAGCAGCACCGGCACATTGCCCCAGCGCATGAAGGGGGTGAGGCCCTGATAGCCCTGCAGCTCGACGCGCAGGGCCGCGCGGGTGAAGGGCGGCAGCGCCGCGACGACCCGACCGTCGGGTGTTATCGCCGCGGTCATGCCGGTGTTGGTCGCGCGCAGCATCGGGCGTCCGAGTTCGAGCGCGCGGACCTGCGCGATCTGCAGGTGCTGCGGCTGCGCCCACGAATCACCGAACCAGGCGGTGTTCGACACATTGACCAGCAGCGTCGCGTCGCGCGCGGCGGCGATCAGTTCCTCGCCGAACACGTCCTCGTAGCAGATGTTCACCGCCACCTGCTCGCCGGCCAGCGCCAGCGGCGGCTGCACTTTTGCGCCACGGCCGAAGTCGGACATCGGAATCGACAGCAGTTGCAGCGTCCATGCGAACAGCGGTGGCGTGAACTCGCCGAAAGGCACCAGGTGCGACTTGCTGTAACGCGCATCGTCGTGGCCGAGCGCCACCGCGCTGTTGAAATAGCGCGCGCGTCCATCGACCTCGCCCAGCGTGACCGCACCCATCAGCACGTCGCGGCCGGTAGCGCGCACGGCCGCCAGCCAGGCCGGATCGATTTCGGCGTAAGGCAGGGGAATGGCCGTTTCCGGCAGTACCACCAGATCGGCCGGCCAGGCGCGCGCGAGATCGAGATAGGTCTGCATTGAGTCCGGTAAGCGCTCCGGCACCCACTTCATGCTCTGTTCGATATTCCCCTGCAGCAGACTGACGGTGAGCGGGCGGCCGGTCGCTTCGGTCCAGCGCACGCTGCCGAGCAGGCCGCCGACCACCAGCAAGGCCGCCAGCGACAGCAGCACCGGGCGCAGCGCGATACGACGCAGCACGAACAGCGCGAGCACGCCGGACATCAGCGCGGCGACGAAGCCGGCGCCGTGCACGCCGAGCAGCGGCACATAGCCGGCCAGCGGACTTGGCGTCGCGTGCGCGTAGCCGCTGGCCAGCCAGGGGAAACCTGTGAACAGCGTGCCGCGCAACCACTCCGACGACACCCACAGCGCGGCGAACAGCCAAGGCGTCAGCGCCACCGACGGACGCAGCGTACGCATGGCGGCGCAGACGGCCGCGGGGAACAGCGAAAGATAGGCGCAGAACAGCACGGTGGCCAGCAGCGACAGCGGCAAGGGCATGCCGCCGAACTGGCTCAGGCTGACATTGACCCAGGACACGCCGGCGAGGAACCAGCCCATGCCGAAGGCAAAACCGGTCATCGCAGCGCTGCGCGGCGACACCGTATCGACCAGCCATAGCAGCAGCGTGGCCAACGCGACGACCGGCAGCGCGAACACGCCGAAGGGCGCGAAGCCGCCGACCGCCAGCGCACCAGCCGCAGCAGCAGCGGCCAGTCGGACGACCGGCTTCATTCGACGGCGGACGGTGCGGCCGGAGGCGCGATGCGATCGACCATCAGCGTGTGCACGCGGCGACTGTCGGCGCGCAGCACGGTGAAGCGCAGCGCGTCGATCTGCACCACCTCGCCGCGCTTGGGCAGACGACCGATCTGGTGGATGACCAGCCCGCCCACGGTGTCGTAAGCGTCGTCGTCGAAGGTGGTGCCGAACACCTCGTTGAAGTCTTCGATCTCGGTGCCGGCCTTGACCCGGTAACGACCGGTCTGGTCGACCCGGATGTTGTCGGCCGACTCGTCGAAGTCGTACTCGTCCTCGATGTCGCCGACGATCTGCTCCAGCACGTCCTCGATGGTGACGAGACCGGCGACGCCGCCGTATTCGTCGACCACGATGGCCATGTGGTTGCGGCTGGCACGGAACTCGCGCAGCAGCACGTTCAGACGCTTCGATTCGGGGATGAATACCGCTGGCCGCAGCATGTCGCGCAGGCTGTCGTCGTCACCCGACATGAGGCGCAGCAGATCCTTGGCGAGCAGGATGCCGATCACGTCGTCGCGGTTCTCGCCGATCACCGGGAAACGCGAGTGCGCGGTGCGCAGCGCGGTCTGCACGATCTTGTCGAGCGGATCGTCGATGTCGATCACATCCATCTGCGCGCGCGGAATCATTACTTCGCGCACCGGCATGTCCGACACCTGGAGCGCGCCCTCGATGATCGAGAGGGCGTCGGCGTCCAGCAGATTGCGTTCGAAGGCGGAGTGCAGCAGCACCAGCAGTTGCTCTCTGTCTTCCGGCTCGCGCATCAGCAGATGCGACAGCCGCTCGAGGAAACCGGGGCGCTGCGAAGGTGAGGAACTACTGTCCATGCGGGACGCGGGAAACGAACACGCCGGCAGTGTAACCCGGCCAGCGTGTCGGTTTCGAGTCAGGCATCCGGAATGTCCCGGATGTCACGGCCTTACTGGACGCGCAACTCGACCCGCCGCGCCTCTTCCGGCGGACCGTCGGCAGCGGTGATTTCCGGCTTGCGCAGCTTGATGCCGGCCTCGGCGACGCCTGCCGCGACCAGCGCGTCGCGCACCGCCAGCGCCCGCGCCTTCGCCAGTTCGGCGTTCTGCGCGGCATCACCCGACGGGTCGTGGAAGCCGGACAGCAGCACGATGGCGTCCGGCGTTGCGCTCAGCGCAGCCTGCGCCCGCGCCACCGCATCGGCCAGGTCAGCGCCGGGCTCGGCACTGCCGACGGCGAAATAAATGCGCGCCAGCGCCTCGCCCACCGGCTCAGGTGCCTCGATCACCTCCACCACCTCGACCACGGTGGCATCGGCAACCGGCTTGCCGGCCAGCGACACGGCAAAGCCGACCACCGCGGCGACGACCGCGATCACGATGATGGCCACCACTCTCAAACCGACATTGCTGTCGTCGTCCTGATCCGACATTTCAAACCTCCGTTGATTGAATCGAGTAGTCGTCCGAATAGGGATCGGCCACGCCAAGCCCTTGCAGGATGACGCGCTCCTCCGCTTCCATCGCGTCGGCATCGTCGTCCGACGTTTCATGATCCCAGCCCTGCAGGTGCAGCGTGCCGTGCACGATCAGGTGGGCGGCGTGGTCGGCAAAGGCCTTGCCCTGCTCCACCGCCTCGCGCGCCAGCACCGGCTGGCACACCACCAGGTCGCCGGCAAGATGCGCACCCTGTTCGTACGGAAACGACAGCACATTGGTCGCGTAGTCGCGGCCACGGTATTCGAGATTGAGCGCCTGCCCTTCTTGCGCATCGACGAAGCGCACCGTGATGTCGGCGCGCGCGACCACGTCCGGGTCGAGCGCGGCGCGCACCCAGCGCTTCACGTCCTCGCGCGGCGGACACCCGTCGCGCGCACAGGCGTACTGCACCGACAGATTCAGCCGCATCAGCCGCGCGGCCCCTTGCGCATCGCGTCCTCGGCTTCGCGCTGCGCCTCGAAACGTTCGTAGGCCGACACGATGCGCGCCACCAGCGGGTGACGCACCACGTCTTCGGCGAGGAAATCGGTCATCGCGATGCCGCGCACGTCGGCAAGTATTTTCCGCGCCTCGGCCAGACCGCTCTTGTGGCCACGCGGCAGATCGACCTGGGTCAGGTCGCCGGTGATGACCGCCTTCGAGCCGATGCCCATGCGGGTGAGGAACATCTTCATCTGTTCCGGCGTCGTGTTCTGCGCCTCGTCGAGGATGATGAAGGCGTTGTTCAGCGTACGCCCGCGCATATAGGCGAGCGGCGCGATCTCGATCACCTGTCGCTCGAAGGCGCGGGCCACGCGCTCGAAACCCATCAGGTCATACAGCGCGTCGTACAGCGGCCGCAGGTAGGGATCGACCTTCTGCGCCAGGTCGCCCGGCAGGAAGCCGAGCCGCTCGCCGGCCTCGACCGCCGGCCGGGTCAGCACGATGCGCGCGACGGTTTCACGCTCCAGCGCATCGACCGCGCTGGCCACCGCCAGATAGGTCTTGCCGGTACCGGCCGGGCCAATGCCGAAGGTGATGTCGTGTTCCTGGATCTGCCGCAGATACTGCGTCTGGCGCGGCGTGCGGCCGTGCAGATTGCTCTTGCGCGTCATCAGCACCGGGGCCGCGGGTTCGGCGGCGATGCGGTTCGACAGCTCGATCAGGCCGAGCTGTATCGCGTCTATGCTCAAGTGCTCGGTGGCCGCCGCATAGAAATGGCGCAAGGCTGCGGCCGCCCGCTGCGACTGGCCCGGCTCGCCGCTGACGCGGAAGCGCTCGCCGCGGCGAGCGATCTCGACGTCGTAAGCCGTTTCGAGCTGGCGCAGGTTTTCGTCGAGCACACCGCAGAGGTTGGCCAGCCGCGCGTTGTCGAGCGGCTCCAGCACCAGTTCGAGCGGCCGCGGCTTCAAGCGCTGACCGCCTCGCGGATGACCACTTCGCCACGCAGGCTGTGCGGCAGCGCGCTGGTGATGCGCACGTCGATGAACTGATTGATCAGCCGCGCCGGGCCGGGGAAATTGACGACGCGGTTGTTGTCGGTGCGACCCGCCAGTTCGGCGGCGTCCTTGCGCGCGTGCCCCTCGACCAGAATGCGCTGCACGCTGCCGACCATGCTCTGACTGACCGCCTGCGCCTGCTCGTCGATGCGCTTCTGCAGCCGCGCCAGCCGCGCCAGCTTGACGTCCTGCGGCGTGTCGTCGGCCAGATCGGCCGCTGGTGTGCCCGGGCGGGCGCTATAGACGAAGCTGAAGCTGCCGTCGAAGCCGACGTCGTCGATCAGCTTCATCGTCTTTTCGAAATCCTCCTCGGTCTCGCCGGGGAAGCCGACGATGAAGTCGGACGTCAGCGACAGGTCGGGCCGCGCCGCGCGCAGCTTTCGCACGACCGCCTTGTATTCGAGCGCGGTGTAGCCGCGCTTCATCGCCGCCAGTACGCGGTCGGAACCCGACTGCACCGGCAGGTGCAGTTGCGATACCAGCTTGGGCAGTTTCGCGTAGGCGTCGAACAGGCGCTGCGTCATTTCGCGCGGGTGCGAGGTGGTGTAGCGGATGCGCTCGATGCCCGGGACTTCATGCACGCATTCGAGCAGGAAGGCGAAATCACCGATGTCATCCGAGCCGCGGCTGATCGGCGCACGCCAGGCATTGACGTTCTGGCCGAGCAAGGTCACTTCCTTCACGCCCTGCCCGACCAGCGTGGCGATCTCGGTCAGGATGTCGTCAAGCGGGCGCGACACTTCCTCGCCGCGCGTATAGGGCACGACGCAGAAGGTGCAGTACTTGGAGCAGCCTTCCATGATGGACACGAAGGCGGTCGCGCCCTCGACCCGGGCCGGCGGCATGTGGTCGAACTTCTCGATCTCCGGAAAGCTGATGTCGACCTGCGGCCGGCCGCTGGCGCGGCGCTTCGAAATGAGGTCGGGCAGGCGGTGCAGCGTCTGCGGGCCGAACACCAGATCGACGTAGGGCGCGCGCTCGACGATGGCCGCCCCCTCCTGGCTGGCGACGCAGCCGCCGACGCCGATGATCAGGTTGGGGTTGTCGCGCTTCAGGTGCTTCACCCGTCCGAGATCGTGGAACACCTTCTCCTGCGCCTTCTCGCGCACCGAGCAGGTGTTGAACAGGATCACGTCGGCGTCTTCCGGACGGTCGGTCTTTTCCAGACCTTCGGCGTCGCCGAGCACATCGGCCATCTTGTCCGAGTCGTACTCGTTCATCTGGCAGCCGAAGGTCTTGATGTAAATCTTGCGGGTCATCGAAGGGGACGGGGAAATTACTGTTTGGGTGCCGGCAGGTCGATCTCTTCGGGCGACAACACCCAGACGCGATACAGGTCGCCGTTGTTGTCGAGCTTGTAACGGACCACCTGCTCGCTGCCTATCATCACCGGCAGCATGATGCGGTTGTCGGTCGAACGGATCTGGGCGCCGGGCGCCAGCCTGAAGGTGTACTTGCCGACTTCGACCATGCCATCGACCGGCGGCTTCATCTTCGCCTTGATTGCATCCGGCGGAATCGCGCGCAGCTGCGCCGCAGCGAGCAGCGGCAGGCAGAGCAGGACGGCACACAGGGCGGAAGGCAGGCGCATCGGAGCCGGAGCGAGGAAGCGGTCGGGAATCCACGGATTGTAGCGTGCGCTCACCGCGAACCCAAACCAGCGCGAACGCACTGCAGGCGGGGCGCTCCGCTCGGCTTACATGTTGCAACGCAATGAACGCTCGCAGTTGTTAGCACTCAAACGCGGGGAGTGCTAATCTTGCTTCCCAAGGGAGGAATGAATCATGACCCATGCTCTGATGGTTCCGAATCTGTCGATGCCCGGCGCGCTGGGCAATATCGACAGCTACATCCAGGCCGCCAACCGCGTGCCCCTGCTCAGCGAAGAGCAGGAACAGTCACTTGCCCGCCGTTTCCGCGACGACGAAGACCTCGAAGCCGCGCGCGCGCTGGTGATGTCGCACCTGCGTCTGGTGGTGGCGATCGCCCGCGGCTATCTCGGCTACGGCCTGCCGCACGCCGACCTGATCCAGGAAGGCAATATCGGCCTGATGAAGGCGGTGAAGCGCTTTGACCCGGACCGCGGCGTGCGTCTGGTGTCCTTCGCCATCCACTGGATCAAGGCGGAAATCCACGAATACATCCTGCGCAACTGGCGTCTGGTCAAGGTCGCCACGACCAAGGCGCAGCGCAAGCTCTTCTTCAACCTGCGCAGCCTCAAGAGCAGCAGCAACACGCTGAACCCGGCCGAAGTGCAGGAAGTGGCGAAGACGCTGGGCGTGAAGCCGGAAGAAGTGGTCGAGATGGAAACCCGTCTGACCGGTCAGGACGTCGCGCTCGAAGGCAATAGCGAGGACGACGATCGCGACAGCGCTCGTCTGGCGCCCATCCACTGGCTGGCCGACTCGGCTGCCGAGCCGCTGGAAGTGCTGGAGGCCGCGCAGGACGTGCGCCTGCAGGAAGAAGGTCTGCATTCGGCACTGGCTTCGCTCGACGACCGCAGCCGCACCATCGTGCAGCGCCGCTGGCTGGTGCAGGACGGCGAAGCCGCCACGCTGCATGAACTGGCCGCCGAGTACGGTGTGTCGGCCGAGCGCATCCGCCAGATCGAAGCCAAGGCGATGCAGAAGATGAAGGCGTCGATGCAGAAGATGCTGGGCATGGCCGCCTGATCTTCACCCGGCGCAACAAAAAAGCGACCCGCGGGTCGCTTTTTTGTTGGCATCGGCACCGGGGATCAACCCTGGGCCAGCAGCGCCTTCAGGTCGTCGGCGATCTTCTGCGGCGTTTCGCCGTGTCGGATGAACAGTCGCAGACGCCCTTGAGTGTCATGGACATAGGTGCCGGCCGAGTGATCCAGCGTGTAGCTGTCCGGCGTAGTGCCCGGCACCTTCTGGTAGAAGATCTTGTATTCCTTCGCGACCGCGGCGGTGGCCGCCGCGTCGCCGCGCAGGCCGACGAAGGACGCATCGAACTTCGGCACGTAGGCGGCCAGCAGTTCGGTCGAATCACGTTCCGGGTCCAGCGTGACGAACAGCACCTGCACCTTGGCAGCGTCCGGCCCGAGCAGGGCCAGCGCCTGCTTCATCGTTGCGAGGCTGGTCGGGCAGACGTCCGGGCAGTGCGTGAAGCCGAAGAACAGCGTGACCGCCTTGCCCTTGTAGTCGGCCAGCGTACGCGCCGCACCCGTGTGGTCGGTCAGCGCGAAGCCCTTGCCGTAGTCGGCGCCGGTGATGTCCACGCTGTGGAAGGTCGGACCGGACGGCGCGCAGCCGACCAGCCCTGCTGACAGCAGGACTGCCAGGAAAAGACGGCGTTTCATAACGGGATGTAGTGGTCAACCAGCAGGGCGGCGAACAGCAGCGACAGGTGCCACAGCGAGAAGCGGAAGGTTTTCTTCGCCAGCTCGTCGGAGTAATTACGCATCAGACGCCAGGCATAGACGATGAACATGCCCGACAGGACGATCGCCGACACCAGGTAGATCCAGCCGCTCATGCGCGAAGCAAAGGGCAGCATGGTCACCGCGAACAGGATGAGGGTGTACAGGAACACCTGCAGCCGCGTGTATTCGGCACCGTGCGTCACCGGCAACATCGGCAGACCCGCCTTGGCGTACTCCTGCGTGCGATACAGCGCCAGTGCCCAGAAGTGCGGCGGCGTCCAGGCGAAGATGATCAGGAACAGCAGCAGTGCGTCGGCCGACACCTCGCCGGTCACCGCGGCCCAGCCCAGCACCGGCGGCATCGCGCCTGAGGCGCCGCCGATCACGATGTTCTGCGGCGTCGCCGGCTTCAGGAAAACGGTGTAGATGATGGCGTAGCCGATGAAGGTGCCCAGCGTCAGCCACATGGTGAGCGGATTCACCCAGTGGTACAGCATGGACAGACCGGCGCCGCCGACCACGCCCGAGAAAGCCAGCGTTTCCAGCGAATTCACCTCGCCACGCGGCAGCGGGCGGGCACGGGTGCGCGCCATCACCGCGTCGATCTTTTGCTCGACCAGGCAGTTCACCGCAGCCGCCGCACCAGCGACCAGCGCGATACCGATGGTCGCCGCCGCAACGATGCCGAAATCAGGCAGTCCGGCCGGTACGGCCAGGAACATGCCGATGACCGCACAGAACACGATCAGCGACACGACGCGCGGCTTGGTCAGCTGCAGGTAATTCGCGAGCCTCAGCGAGAAGGGCTGGATATCAAGCCGCAGGGCTTTCATTTAGGACTCCGGAAACGCGTTGCTGCGCCGTGGCGCGGACGCGGTAGTTTATCAGCACCATGAGGATCACCAATGCTGCAGCGCCACCGTTGTGCGCGGCGGCCAGCGGCAGCGGCAGGCTGAACCACACGTTGGCCAGGCCCAGCATGATCTGCAGCGCAAGCACACCCAGCAGTGCCGTGCCGAACGGGCGGTGGCCGGCAGCGCGCAGCGCGAAGCCCAGCGCACCGATCACCAGTGCAGCAACGATGGCACCGACGCGATGCATCCAGTGGATGGCGGTCAGCGCATCCATGGTCAGCGTTTCGCCGTCGGCGCTCTGCCCCAGCTCGCGCACGATGTGGAAACCGTTGCGGATATCCATCTGCGGCACCCACTCGCCGTGGCAGGTCGGCAGGTCGGTACAGGCGAGCGCCGCGTAGTTGGTGCTGACCCAGCCGCCGAGCGATATCTGCATCGCCAGCACGACGAAGGCGACGACTGCCAGCGCGCGCGTCGCCGGCGACACGGTCGGTGCCGCCGGCCCGCGCGTGCGCGCATACAGCCAGACCAGCAGGGTCAGCACGGTCAGGCCGCCGATCAGGTGACCGGTCACGATGGCCGGCTTCAGCAGCATGGTCACCGTCCACTTGCCGAACATCGCCTGCAGGAACAGCACGCCGACCAGCACCGTCGCCAGCACCGGCGACGCGCCCGCTTCACGCCGATGACGCCAGGCAAGTGCAGCGATCGCCAGGATGAACAGGCCGACGATGCCCGCGAAGTAGCGGTGGATCATTTCCTTCCACGCCTTGGCGAAGGTGACCGGGCCTTCGGGGTTCGCTTCCTGAGCCGCGGTGATGTGCTCGGACGCATGAATCACCGTGACGTGGCCGTAACAGCCCGGCCAGTCCGGACAGCCGAGGCCGGCGTCGGACAGTCTTACGTAGGCGCCGAGGACGATCAGCGCGAAAGTCATTGCAATCGTGGCAAGCAACAGCGTGCGGTAGGTTTTCATCAGCCCAGCCTCGAGTACTTCATCAAACGTTGGAAATCCTTGATCATCTTCTTCGGATCCGGGTCATCCGGATAACGCATCATCACCTGCCCCAGCGGGTCGACCAGATGAATGGCGCGCGGATGCGTCGCATCGGTCGCGAACGCCCCCAGCGTCGCGCTGCCAGCCGCCTTGACCACGTGCATGCCTTCGATCGCGGTCAGCAGTTCCGCCTTGGGCTGCGTACCGTCGGTCAGCAGCCACACGCGCTCGATGCGTTCCTGGTGCTCGCCCTGCGCCTTGCGCACTTGGCGGATGTAATAGAGCAGTTCCTCGCACTTCGCGTCGCAGGCGCCGCCGTCGGCCAGCACCAGGGTCCAGCGCCCCTTGATGGACGCAAAGTCGAAAGGCTTGCCATCGACCGTCGTCAGCGCTTCGGCCGGCAAGGGCCGGGGCGACAGCAGTTGACCGTAGTTCACCGTGCTGTCGGGGCGCCACAGGAAATACATCGCGTAGGACGCGAGCAGCGGCAACACGCATATCGCCGCCAGCACGATCAGGACCTTCTTGCCTTTCAAGACTTCTCTCCCTCTTTCTGCATGGCTGCGTACAGCCCGAATACCAGCGTGACCAGCGCAAACGCGTACCACTGCGCGGCGTACATCCAGTGTTTCTCGACGCCGAACTCCGGCTTCACGTCGTCGCGCCTCAAGCCGTCGGCCGCCTCACCGGTCTGCACGAGAATGAAGGGCGCGAGCTGCAGACCGGTCGTCTTCGCCACGCGGTCGACCGTGACGTTCTGCCAGACGGCGCCCTGCACCGCATCGCCCGACAGTTCGACGAAGCGCGGCTGCGCGCGCGTGACGACACCGTCGATGCGTTGCAGCCCGGCCGGCGATGCAACCGGCGGCAACACGTCCCGCCGCCCGCCGTGACGGACCCAACCGCGCGCAACAAGCACACAGCGCTGCGCGGTCTGACACAGCGGCATGTGCACCAGGAAGCCGGCCTGTCCGTCGCGGACCTGGTTGTCGGCGTAGATCAGCACCTCGCTGCGCCACGTACCGGACACTGTTGCCCGCGCGAACTCGGGCGGCGCCTGATCACTCCACTGGTCCAGGTCGAGCGCCGGCTGCCGCTGCTGCGCGGAGTAGGCGTCCGTCAGTGCTTGCTTGTAGTGCGCGCGAGCGGTCTGCCAGCGCGCTGCCGACAGCGTGACACCGATCACCAGCAGGCAGGCCAGCGCCGGCCACAGGCGAATGCAGAAACGGCGGCGGGCTAAATGGAACTGGAACATTGCTGTCGGACGTCCGGCGGGTACACTGATCGCCCGGACTAAGGATTCTTCCTGATGCGTTATCTCGTGATATTCATGCTGCTGACCGTGATCGCCAGCCTCGGTTCAGCGCTGTTCTTCCTGTTTCGCGACAGCGGCAATTCGAGCCGCATGCTGCGCTCGCTGGCCATCCGCGTCGGCCTGTCGATGGCGCTTTTCATCTTCCTGATGCTCGGCTACCGCTTCGGCTTCATCACCGGCAAGCTCTGACCACTGGCGGCACCACGCCGCCGGGAAACACCCGCCCCAACGCTCCCTACCCACGAAAAAAAGCGCCGCACGATGTGCGGCGCCGAGCGTTTATTTTATAAGGGCTCTTTTTGCTTACCGGCCCACTCTCCTCCTCGCAGATCCCGTCTTTACATCAAATCCAGTACACGACGACGAACAGCAGCAGCCAGACGACGTCGACAAAGTGCCAGTACCACGCGACCGCTTCGAAGCCGAAGTGGTTTTCCGGGCTGAAATGCCCGGCGAAGACGCGGCACAGTATCACGATAAGCATCGTTGCACCAACCGTCACGTGGAAGCCGTGGAAGCCGGTCAGCATGTAGAACACCGAACCGAACACGCCGGTGGTCATCTTGACGTTCAGGTCCGAGTAGGCGTGCATGTATTCGTAGGCCTGGAAGCCGAGGAACACGACGCCGAGCGCGATGGTCAGGAACAGACCCAGCTTGAGCTGGCCGCGGTTGTTGTGCAGCAGGCCGTGGTGCGCCCAGGTCAGCGTGACGCCGGAGGTCAGCAGCAGCAGCGTGTTGATCGCCGGGATGCCCCAGGCACCCATCGGCGTGAACGGGCCGCCGTCATAGCCGGGGCCTGCATTCGGCCACATGGCCGTGGCTTCCGGCCACAGGAGTGCCTGATGTTCGAGGCTGGCCAGATCGGGCACGGCGAGCACGCGGGCGTAGAACAGCGCGCCGAAGAAGGCGGCGAAGAACATCACTTCAGAGAAGATGAACCAGCCCATCGCCCAGCGGAAGGAAACCCCCACGCGCTTGCTGTACAGGCCGCCTTCGGATTCGTGCGCAACTTTGCCGAACCAGGAATACATCATGTAGAACAGGACCAGCACGCCGGCGCCCAGCACGAAGCCGCCGCCGGTGATCTTGTTCATCGTCAGCACCGAACCCAGTGCAAACAGGAACAGCGCGATCGAGCCCGTGATCGGGTAGGTCGATGGCGCCGGTACGTAATAGTAGGGGGCCTGTTGTGGCGTATGCGAGCTCATTTATGTTTTTCCTTCCCGGTTTCTCTCAAGCGATGCTTATCAGAATTCTTACACCCAAGATCACTGCAATCACGAACAGCGCTGCAGCCACAACGCCCGTGATGATAACTTGCAACGGCGTCAGCGATGACACCGCTGCGTCGTGATCGCCCTTGCGGCGTATGCCGACGAAGGCCGAAAGCACTGTCACCACACCCTTCACGAACCCGGCCATATCAGCCTCCCGTGCGACCGTCCTGCGTCGTCGCTGCAGTCGCCCCCGGCACCTCGAAGAAGGTGTAGGAGAGCGTGATCGTGTTGATGTCCTTCGGCAGATCGGGCGACACGAGGAAGGCAATCGGCATGCGTCGCGTTTCCCCGGCTGCCAGCGTCTGCTGCTTGAAACAGAAACAGTCGAGCTTCTGGAAGTACTGCATCGCCGCCGACGGCGTGTAACTCGGAATCGCCTGTCCCGTCACCGCGTTCTCGCGCGTGTTCGAAACTTCGTACTCCACCGTCACCACCTCACCCGGATGAACCACGAGTGAGCCGGTGACCGGCTTGAAATTCCACGGCAGCTTGTGCAGGTTCGCATCGAACTCGACCGTCACGTTCCGCGAACGATCGACCTGGGTATTGAGCGGCAGCGTGTTGTCCTGCTTGTTCAGGTTGTTGACGTCGAGCACCTGGCACAGCTTTTCGTAGAACGGCACCAGCGCATAGCCGAAGCCGAACATCAGGAAAGCCGACACAACCAGGCGTATCAGCGTCGAACGGTTGCGGCGCTCGGAACCGGCCGCAACCCGGGTTTGCTCGGTCATTGACCCGACATCCCGTAACGCACGACAAACAGCACGAACACCGCCACCGCGGTGGCCGCCAGCCACAACGCCGTGCGGACGTTGCGGCGGCGGAGTGCCTCATCCATCTCGGTCACGCCAATACTCACTTGAAGACCGGCGGGGTTTCGAAGGTGTGGTGCGGCGCCGGCGACGGCACCGTCCATTCGAGACCTTCAGCACCGTCCCAGGGCTTGGCCGAAGCTTTCTCGCCACCCTTCATGCACTTCAGCACGACAACCAGGAACACCAGCTGCGACAGGCCGAAACCGAAGGCACCGATCGACGAGATCATGTTGAACTCGGCGAACTGCAGCGAGTAGTCCGGGATACGACGCGGCATGCCGGCCAGACCCAGGAAGTGCTGCACGAAGAAGGTCATGTTGAAGAAGATCAGCGACAGCCAGAAATGCAGCTTGCCCAGCTTCTCGTCGTACATGTGGCCAGTCCACTTCGGCAGCCAGTAGTAGGCGCCGGCGTAGGCCGAGAACAGCGCACCCGCCACCATCACGTAGTGGAAGTGGGCGACGACGTAGTAGCTGTCGTGCAGTTGCACGTCCACCGCCGTCATCGACAGCACCAGTCCGGAGAAACCGCCCAGCGTGAAGAGGAACAGGAAGCCGATCGAGAACAGCATCGGGGTTTCGAAGGTCAGTGAGCCGCGCCACATCGTGGCCACCCAGTTGAACACCTTCACGCCGGTCGGGATCGCGATCAGCATGGTGGCGAACATGAAGTACAGCTGGCCGGCCACCGGCATGCCCACCGTGTACATGTGGTGCGCCCACACGATGAAGGACAGGATGGCGATCGACGAGGTCGCGTACACCATCGAGGCGTAGCCGAACAGCGGCTTGCGCGAGAAGGCCGGAATCACTTGCGACACAACACCGAAGGCCGGGATCGCGATGATGTACACCTCGGGGTGACCGAAGAACCAGAAGATGTGCTGGTACAGGACCGGGTCACCGCCACCGGCAGCATTGAAGAAGCTGGTGCCGAAATGACGGTCGGTCAGGATCATGGTGACCGCACCGGCCAGAACCGGCATCACGGCGATGACCAGGTAGGCGGTGATCAGCCATGTCCAGCAGAACAGCGGCATCTTCATCAGCGTCATGCCCGGCGCGCGCATGTTCAGGATCGTGGTGACGATGTTGATCGAACCCATGATCGAGGAGATGCCGAGGATGTGGACTGCGAAGATCGCCATGTCCATGCCGATGCCCATCTGAATGGTCAGCGGCGGGTACAGCGTCCAGCCCGACGCGGCGGCACCGCCCGGAACCAGCAGCGAGGTCGTCAGCAGGATGGCGGCCGGCGGCAGCAGCCAGAACGACCAGTTGTTCATGCGCGCGAACGCCATGTCGGATGCGCCGATCATCAGCGGAATCATCCAGTTCGCGAAGCCGACGAAGGCCGGCATGATGGCGCCGAACACCATGATGAGACCGTGCAGCGTCGTCATCTGGTTGAAGCGGTCGGGATCGACCACCTGCAGGCCCGGCTGGAACAGTTCGGCACGGATCACCAGCGCCATGATGCCGCCGACGATGAACATTGCGAACGAGAACCACAGGTACATCGAGCCGATGTCCTTGTGATTGGTGGTGGTCACCCAGCGCATCAGTCCGCTGGGGTGGTGATCATGCGAGTGATCGTGCGAGTGGTCGGCACCGCCCGGAATCGCAGCCATGTGTATCTCCTGGAAATCTAGAAAGTGACTGAACGTTCAGAGAGCCGCTTACTCTTCGCGGGCCATCTTGATGTCCGACGGTTGGATGACCTCGCCCGTCGCATTGCTCCAGCTGTTGCGCGTGTAGGTCAGCACTGCAGCCAGATCGGTATCGCTCAGGTGCTTGAACGCAGCCATCGCGGTACCCGACTTGCCGTTCATCACGAGATGGATCTGCGCGTCCTGCGAGCCGAGCACCACCTTCGAGCCGTCGAGCGCGGGGAAGGCCGGCGGCAGACCCTGGCCATTGGCCTGGTGACAGGCGGCACAGTTGGCGGCGAACACCTTGGCACCACGCGGGGTCAGTTCCTCGACGGTGTACATCTTGTTCGGATCATCAGCGGCAGCGGCCAGTTCGGTCTTCTTCTTTTCGACCCAGGCCGCGTATTCGTCTTCGGTCACGACCTTGACGACGATGGGCATGTAGCCATGGTCCTTGCCGCACAGTTCTGCGCACTGACCGCGGAAGGTGCCGGTCTTCTCGGCACGGAACCAGGTGTCACGGATGAAACCGGGAATCGCGTCCTGCTTGACCGCCAGCGCCGGCACCCACCATGCGTGGATCACGTCGTTCGCGGTGGTCAGGATGCGCACCTTCTTGCCAACCGGCACGACCAGCTCGTTGTCAACTTCGAGCAGGTAGTCGGTGCCCTTGGCCGCTTCGTTGCGGATCTGCGGCTGCGGCGTCGACAGGTTGCTGGTGAAGCTGATGCCTTCACCGTCGCCCTTCAGGTAGTCATAGCCCCACTTCCACTGATAGCCGGTGGCCTTGATCGTGATATCGGGGTTGCTGGTGTCACGCATCGCGAGGATGGTCTTGGTCGCCGGCCAGGCCATGCCGAGCAGGATGAAGACCGGAACGATGGTCCACAGGATTTCTACCGTGGTGCTTTCGTGGAAGGTTGCAGCCTTGTGGCCGGCGGACTTGCGGTGCACGAACACCGACCAGAACATCACGCCGAAGACGGCCACGAAAATGACGCCACAGACGATGGTCATCAGCAGGTGGAGGTCATACACCTTCTGACCCAGTTCGGTGATCGGCTCCTGCAGATTGAGCTTCATTTCCGCCTGGGCGAGCCCGGCAAGCAGAAACAACCCCATCCCTGCCCACGCCCTGCGGGCGATGGACGAGCCACCTCTTGTTAGCGCCATATTGCAACCCCAAATATATGTTGTGATTGATTCTGAAACCGCGGTCTTAAAACCGTCTTTCCCGCAATCTAGCCGACAGCTCCCGCACCAGCAACTCGCGGCCGCCCTCGTCCAGATACCGCCCCACCACGACCTGCTGGTCGCGGCACCGCACGACTACTTCGGAACCCAGGCCGACCCTGCGCGTTTCGACCTTTGCCCATGCGGGCACAAACTCATGTCTGCAGACACGATCCCGTTCGCAGACCTCCACAACCAACCGGCTGTCGTCGAGATGGATGCGCTCGAAATCACCGACGCGTCTGCCGAAAGCGATGAAGGCAATGCCCAGCGCCCCGATTTCGACGCCCGCAAACGGGAGTACCCACCAGACACCAGCCATGGCCCAGGCCATCGCGATCAGTAGGGACAACACAGCCGTGACCAGGAAGAAGGCCAAAAGTGCACGCGGCGACATCGAACAGTTGCGGCGTGCAACGATGCTGAACTCGTTGGATTGGCTGAGCACTGCGGACACTGAACTGCCCCGGAAGTGTTATCTCCCCCTGACACGGCTTCTGCAGGCCGCTTAACAGGCATAAGCTAGCACGGGTATTGATCCTTATCAATATTGCCCCGCACCAAGCGGGTGCCTTCAGCCCCTGCTGGCGAGGCGATCAAGCAGGCGGCGATGCACGCCGCCAAAGCCGCCATTGCTCATCACCAGCACGTGATCGCCGGCTTTCACGCCGTTGGCGAGCGCATCGAGCAGCTCCTCCACCGACGACGCGACACTGACCCTTTCGCCCAGCGGCGCCAAAGCTTCGGCCGCATCCCAGCCGAGCGCAGGGCCGCCGAGGCAGTAGCACACGTCCGCCTCTGCGAGCGCATCGGGCAGGCGCGCCTTCATCACACCGAGCTTCATCGTGTTGGAGCGCGGCTCGATCACCGCAACGATGCGCGCCTCGCCGACCACCGAACGCAGCGCGCGTATCGTTTCGTCGATGGCCGTCGGATGATGTGCGAAGTCGTCGTAGACGGTGACGCCACCAGCCTCGCCGACACGTTCGAGCCGGCGCCGGATGCCGACGAATTCACCGAGCGACGCCAGCGCCTGCTCCGGGCGCACACCGGCATGCCGCGCCGCCAGCATGGCGGCCAGTGCATTGTTCGCGTTGTGCATGCCGGGCATTGCAAGACACCCCGCCGCGCGTTCGCCCGCGGGCCCGACCACCGCCAGCGCCTCACCGGTCGACTCGACGCGCCAGCCCGCGGCGTCGTTGAACCACTCGACCTCACTCCATGCTCCGCGCGCCAGCACGCGCTTCAGCGACGCCTCGCTGCCGTTGGCCACGATACGGCCAAGACGCGGCATGGTACGCACCAGATGATGGAACTGCGTCTCGATAGCCGCCAGATCACTGAAGATGTCTGCGTGATCGAACTCCAGATTGTTCAGGATCGCGGTCCGCGGACGGTAGTGCACGAACTTCGACCGCTTGTCACAGAAGGCGGTGTCGTATTCATCGGCCTCGATGACGAAGAAAGGTGCGTCCCCGAGGCGTGCGGACACGCCGAAGTTCTGCGGCACGCCGCCGATCAGGAAGCCGGGTTTCAGGCCCGCCGCCTCCAGCATCCAGGCCAGCATCGAAGTGGTTGTCGTCTTGCCGTGCGTACCGGCCACCGCCAGCACCCAGCGGCCGGCCAGCACGTTCTCCGCCAGCCACTGCGGCCCGGACACGTATGGCAGGCCGCGATCGAGAATCTCCTCGAGCAACGGGTTGCCGCGCGACACCGCGTTGCCCACCACGAACACATCGGGCGCCAGCGCTGTCTGAGCAGGGTCGTAGCCCTCGATCAACTCGATGCCGAGCTGTTCGAGCTGCGTGCTCATCGGCGGATAGACGTTCGCGTCGCAGCCGGTGACGCGGTGACCCGCTTCCCGCGCCAGCGCGGCAATGCCGCCCATGAAGGTGCCGCAGATGCCGAGGATGTGAATGTGCATGGTGGGTCGATGTGACAGAATGGTCGCGGATTCTATCAACCCGCCCCTCCTTTCCCTGCAGCACCCGACATGCGCCCCAGCAACATCAGACGCCAGATCGCCAGTGCCGCGGCGCGACTGATCGCGGAAGAAGGCATCCGCGACTACGGCCTGGCCAAACGCAAGGCCGCCCGCCAGCTCGGCGTCGGTCCGAACGAGGAACTGCCCACCAATGCCGAGATCGAGGAGGCGGTGCGCGATTACCAGGCCATCTATTTCGCCGACGAGCAGCCCGAACAGTTGCGCACGCTGCGTAACGCCACGCTGGAGCTGATGGTCGAACTGGACCGCTTCAAGCCCTACGCCACCGGCGGCGTGGTCGACGGCACGGCCGGGCGCTTTACCGCGATCGAGCTGCAGGTGTTCGCCGACAGCGCCAAGGAAGTCGAGCTCTTCCTGCTCAACAACGGCGTCGACTTCGACTCGCGCGACCCGCGCCGCCCGGACCGCAACAGCCCGGAAACCACGCTGCTGTTCGATTGGGACGACCTGCCGGTTGAACTCGCGGTCTATCCGGCCGGTCTTGAACGCTCTCGCGGACGCGAAAGGCTGCGCGCGGAGTCGCTGCGCGCATTGCTGGACAAGGAAGAGGAAACGGAATGAATGCTTGGATGCGCCGCGGCCTGATCGCCGCGGTGGTCGTCGCGGCCGGCGCGGCCGGGGTGTGGTTCGGCCAGAGCCGGCAACCGCAGCTGGCTGAGGCCGTGACGACCGATGCAGCGCGCCTCGAAGCGCTCAATCTGGCCGACGCGAACGGTCAACCCATGCCCTTCTCCGCCTGGCGTGGAAAGCTGCAGGTGGTGAACTTCTGGGCCACCTGGTGCCCGCCCTGCCGCGAAGAAATGCCGGCCTTTTCCCGCCTGGCCGAGAAGTACCGCGATCGCGGCGTGCAGTTTGTCGGCATCAGCATCGATAACGCCGACAACGTGCGCCGTTACCTGCAGGAAGAGAAGATTGCCTATCCGCTGCTGATCGGCGGCTCGGACGCTATCCAGCTGTCGGCCGATCTGGGCAACGGGGCGCAGGCCATGCCTTTTACCGTCATCTTCTCGCCAGACGGAAAGATCGTCGAACGCAAGCTGGGTACCTACAAGGAAGAGGAGCTGGAGGCCATCCTGCTCGCCCGCTTGCGCTGAGCACCCGAACCCGGCCCGGCTGGACAATCTGACGCGAATTCCGGCAAACTTGCCGCCATGCAGCCAACAACGCGCCGCAAGGCGACCAAACCTGCCACGCAGCCGGCGGCGCAGGATGCGACCCCCAATACCCGTCGCATCCTCGTGCTGCACGGGCCCAACCTGAATCTTCTGGGCACGCGGGAACCCGAAATCTACGGTCATCTGACGCTCGCCGACATCGACGCGAAGCTGAAGGTGAATGCGCTTGCTGCCGGCGTATCGCTCGAATGTTTCCAGAGCAATCACGAGGGCGATCTGGTCGGCCGCATCCAGGCTGCCCGGAGCGAGAGCGTCGATTTCATCCTGATCAACCCGGCCGCCTACACGCATACCAGTGTGGCCATACGTGACGCGCTGGCTGCGGTCGCCATTCCGTTCGTCGAGGTGCACCTGTCCAACGTGCATGCGCGCGAAGCATTCCGGCACCACTCCTATCTGTCGGACATCGCAATCGGCGTGGTGTGTGGTCTGGGCGCCTACGGTTACGAAGCCGCGCTCGAATTCGCGCTGCGGCGGCTCGACACCAGAAAATAAACACTCGCCGGCACAACGAAGGCCGGCTTACGCGGGGATACACCATGGATTTGCGCAAACTCAAGAAGCTGATCGACCTCGTCCAGGAATCCGGCATTTCCGAGCTGGAAGTGACGGAGGGCGAGGAAAAGGTGCGGATCGCCAAGCATCTGCCGGCACCGGCCGCCCAGGCCACCTATGTCGCAGCGCCCGCGCCGGTCGCCGCCGCAGCCGCGCCAGCTGCCGCCGCGCCCGCTGCACCGGCCGAAGCCGCTCTGCCGGAAGGCCATGTCGTGAAGTCGCCGATGGTCGGCAGCTTCTACCGCTCGTCGTCGCCGGGCGGCAAGGCCTTCGTCGATGTCGGCCAGTCGGTGGCGATCGGCGAAACGCTGTGCATCATTGAGGCGATGAAGCTGATGAACGAAATCGAGTCCGACGCCGCTGGCGTCGTGAAGGCCATCCTGGTCGAGAACGGCCAGCCGGTCGAATACGGCCAGCCGCTGTTCATCATCGGCTGAGCGACCTCCCCATGTTCGGAAAAATTCTGATCGCGAACCGTGGCGAGATTGCGCTGCGCATCCTGCGCGCCTGCCGCGAGCTGGGCATCCGCACCGTGGCGGTGCACTCCGAAGCCGACACCGAGGCGAAGTACGTCAGACTGGCCGATGAATCGGTCTGTATCGGCCCGGCGCCGTCCGGCCAGTCCTACCTGAATATCCCCGCCATCATTTCGGCCGCCGAAGTGACGGATGCGGAAGCCATCCACCCCGGTTACGGCTTCCTGTCCGAGAACGCCGATTTCGCCGAGCGCGTCGAACGCAGCGGCTTCGTGTTCATCGGCCCGCGCCCGGAAACCATCACGCTGATGGGTGACAAGGTATCGGCCAAGGACGCGATGAAGGCGGCCGGCGTGCCCTGCGTGCCCGGCTCCGAAGGCGCGCTCGGCGACGACCCGAAGGAAATCGTCCGCATCGCGCGTTCCATCGGTTACCCGGTCATCATCAAGGCGGCCGGCGGCGGCGGCGGACGCGGCATGCGTACCGTGCACACGGAGGCGGCACTGATCAACGCGGTGCAGATGACCCGTGCCGAAGCCGGCGCGGCGTTCAACAACCCCGCCGTGTACATGGAGAAGTTCCTCGAGAACCCGCGCCATATCGAAATCCAGGTGCTGGCCGACGCACACGGCAACGCCGTCTATCTGGGCGAGCGCGACTGCTCCATGCAACGCCGCCACCAGAAGATCATCGAGGAAGCACCGGCCCCCGGTGTTCCGGCACGGCTGATCGCCCGCGTCGGCGAGCGCTGTGCCGAAGCCTGCCGCCGCATCAACTACCGCGGCGCCGGCACCTTCGAGTTCCTGTACGAGAACGGCGAGTTCTATTTCATCGAAATGAACACCCGCATCCAGGTCGAGCACCCGGTGACCGAACTGATCACCGGCATCGACCTGGTGCAGGAGCAGATCCGTGTCGCGGCCGGCGAGAAGCTGCGCTTCAAGCAGCGCGACATCAAGCTGACCGGCCACGCGCTGGAATGCCGCATCAACGCCGAAGACCCGTACAAGTTCACGCCCAGCCCGGGCAAGATCACCGGCTACCACCCGCCGGGCGGCCCCGGCGTGCGCGTCGATTCGCACGTGTATCAGGGCTACACCGTGCCGCCGCACTACGATTCGATGATAGGCAAGGTGATCACCTACGGCGACACGCGCGACCAGGCCATCCGCCGCATGCGCATCGCGCTGTCGGAAATGATCGTCAGCGGCATCAAGACCAATATCCCGCTGCATCAAGAGCTGATGCACGATACCCGCTTCATGGACGGCGGCACCAGCATCCATTACCTCGAGCAGAAGCTCGCGGCGCAGGAAGCGGCCAAGGTCAAATGAGCGAGTCCGGGGAACAGCGGGCCGAGGAGCAGGGCGAGCCGACATCAGCCGGCGGCTGGATCACGGTCACGCTGCTGGCCGATTCGGCCAACGCCGAAGCGCTGTCGGACGCGCTGCTCGAAGCGGGCGCGCTGTCGGTCGACATCGAGGACGCCGACGCCGGCACGCCGGATGAAAAGCCGCAGTTCGGCGAACCCGGCATGCCGGTCGCCGTCGAGCTGTGGCCGCATTCGCGCATCCACGCTCTGTTCGACCGCGACGCTGACTACGCGACCGCGATGGCCGAGGCGGCGGAACAGGCCGGCCTGACCGCACCGCCCCCTTACACGACCTCGCCGCTGGACGAGCAGAACTGGGTGCGCATCACGCAGGCTCAGTTCGAGCCCATCCCGGTATCGAAGCGGCTGTGGATCGTGCCGTCCTGGCATGACCAGCCCGACCCTGCGGCGATCAACATCACGCTCGACCCCGGCATGGCCTTCGGCACCGGCTCGCACCCCACCACCCGGCTCTGCCTGGAATGGCTGGATTCGGTCATCCGTGGCGGCGAAACGGTGATCGACTACGGCTGCGGTTCCGGCATCCTCGCGCTCGCCGCGGCCAAGCTCGGTGCGGCGCGCGTGACCGGCACCGACATCGACCCGCATGCGATGGACGCCGCGCGCTACAACGCGGAGCGCAACGGCGCCACGCTCGAGCTGCTGCATTCGCGCGAGAACATCGACCACACGGCCGACGTCGTGGTGGCCAACATCCTGGCCAATCCGCTCACCGTGCTGGCGCCGCTGCTGTGCGGCCTCACGCGCAGCGGCGGACGCATTGCGCTGTCCGGCATCCTCGCCGCGCAGACCGACATGGTGCGCGCCGCCTATCGCCCGGCCTTCGAACTGGAGGTTGCCGGCGAGCGGGAAGGCTGGGTGCTGCTGACCGGGACGCGCGTCTGATGCTGTCCCGCTGCCCGGCCTGCGCCACCGTCTTCCGCGTCGACACGGTGCAGCTCCGGGCACGCGAGGGCCGCGTGCGCTGCGGTCGCTGCCACACGGTATTCGACGCGGTCGACGCGATGGTGGACGTGCCGCTCCCGAAAAGCGGCGACACGCCCACGCCCGCCGTCGCAGCCCTCGCAACGCCGCCCACCACCACCGAAATCGAGAGCGCTGCACCGGTCGCGGACGAACCGGAACACAGCCACGCCACGCTGACTTTCGCTGCAGAACCGGACATCGAACTGCGGGCGGACGACCCGGCCGCCATCACCACCGACCGGCTGGACCTCGACGTCGGCAGCGCCGACGTGCCGCCCTCGCCGCAGCCCGGCGACAGCATGGAGGCGCTGGTCGAACGCACCACCGACTACTGGCAGACGCGCGCCGACGACACGGCGCCCGCAGAAGCCGCAGAAGCCGCTGAGGCCCCTGAGGCCGTTGAAGCCGCCGCCGATAACGAAGCTCCCGTCGACGACCATCCGGTCACGGCCGCCGCAGGCGATACGGCGCCCGAGCCCGATCCGGACGTCACGCAGCCGCTGGACATCGTCGAACTTGAAGCCGCGCCGGCCCCCGACGACGACATCGTCGCCGCGCCCGCGCGCGATCCCCTGCTCGACCCGCCGCCGGCGCTCGAACCGGTGCGCGACCCTGCGGTACAGCGCATCCGCCGCGAACTGTATGGCGAAGACCAGACGCCGCGCCGCAGCGCGCTGAAGACGGTGCTGTGGAGCGTGGGCATCCTGCTGCTGGTGCTGCTGGCCGCTGCCCAGTTTGCCTATCTGTTCCGCACCGAACTGGTGATCGCGCAACCGGCGCTCAAGCCGCTGTTCGAACAGGCCTGCGCCCGCGTCGGCTGCACGCTGCCGGCGCCGCGGCGCGCCGACCTGATCAGCATCGAGTCATCGGAGCTGAATCCGGACACCGAACGCGCACCGCTGCTGCGCCTGAATGCGCTGCTGCGCAACGGCGCCACGCACGCGCAGGACTGGCCGCACCTCGAACTGAGTCTGACCGACACCAGCGACCGGCCCATCGTGCGCCGCGTGCTCGCTCCCGCCGACTACCTGCCGGCCGACCGCCAGGGCAGCGAATTCGCGGCGGCATCGGAACAGGCGGTCAGCGTGCTGGTCGACCCGACCGACACCAACGCCGGCGGCTACCGCCTCTACGTCTTCTATCCCTGATCGACCGATCGGGCCCCTCGCAGCGCCACGCACCAGGAGGAACACCCCATGACCCAGACCGTCACGCTCGCCGGCAATCCCATCCACCTCGCCGGTCACTTCCCTGCCAAGGGCACCAAGGCGCCCGCCTTCACGCTGGTCGGCACCGACCTGGCCGACGTGTCGCTGGCCAGCCTAGCCGGCAAGCGCAAAGTGCTCAACATCGTGCCCAGCCTGGACACCCCGGTGTGCCAGACATCGACCCGCAAGTTCAACGAACAGGCGGGCAGCATCGCCAACACCGTCGTACTGGTCGTTTCCGCCGATCTGCCGTTCGCGATGAAGCGCTTCTGCGAGACCGAGGGCCTGCAGAACGTGCAGTCGCTGTCGACGCTGCGCGGCCGCGAGTTCATGGCCAATTACGGCGTCGAAATCATTGATGGCCCGCTGGCCGGCCTGACCGCGCGCGCTGTGCTGGTGCTCGACGCCGACGACACAGTGCTGCACGCCGAGCTGGTGCCGGAAATCAAGCAGGAACCCGACTACGCCGCCGCACTGGCTGCGCTGAAGTAAGTCCTTCCGCAGGGCGCCGACCGGCGCCCTGCAACATTTCCGTCCCAAGCTGTGCCGATGCAAGAAAGTCCGTTCAAGGGCAAGACCGGTCTGCGCCGTCTGCTCAATGCCACCCGCTACTCAGCCGAAGGTCTGGGTGCCGCCTTCCGTCACGAAGACGCCTTCCGCCAGGAAGTGATCGCCGCCGTGCTGCTGCTGCCGCTCGCGCTGTGGCTCGGCAACAGCGGTGTCGAACGCGCGCTGATGGTGTTCTCGGTGCTGCTGGTGCTGATCGTCGAGCTGCTCAATTCCGCCGTCGAAGCCACCGTCGACCGCATTTCGCTGGAGAACCACGCGCTCGCCAAACGCGCCAAGGACATCGGCTCTGCCGCCGTCATGGTTTCTCTGCTCAACCTGCTCCTCGTGTGGGCACTGGTGCTGTGCGCCCGATTCTGGAGCGGCTGAGCAGCCGCCGCTTCGGCACCTTTCGCCGGCGGCCACGGCCGCCGACGCGCTGTATTCCGCCGCCGCCGGGCACGTACACCGCCCTCGACGGTCAGCCGTGATCACTTCCCGTCGCTGTCGCCGCCATCACCAGCAGGCGCGCAGATCGTTTTCCCATCCACTCCGGAACCCGATCGTTACAAATGGCCGCAGCAAAGCATTTCGTGGCCTGAATCCGCCGACGCGCTTGCGCTAAACTTGAATTGAAAAGTGCCACGCATCAGGTGGCAACGGATTTGCGTACGCTCAGCGCCCGGCCCCAGCGCGAAGCTTTCGAGTACGGCAGAACAGGCGCAGCCAGGGGGGCGCACCACGATGGTTCGCGAATTTGCATTCCCAGCAGCACCCGCACCGGGTCTTCCGGGCGGCGAGGTCGCAGGCACGCGACAGGGAAAGAGCGAGCGCGACGCCGATGCCATAGGCATCCCCGCCTTCCCCGACCTGTTCGAGGGCATCGCCGACGCCCTGCTTCTGATGACGCCGCGCGGCGTGATCATGCACATGAACGGTGCGGCGAGCGAACTGCTGGGCTACCGCCCCGCGGAAGTCGCCGGCAAGCACGTATCCATGCTCTACCCGCCGTCCGAAGAGACGCGCATCCAGGCCTGTTTCGACGAACTGGCGATGCGGCGCAGCACGCGCTACCTCGATGGCGTGGCGCTCACCCGCGACGGTGAAGCAGTCGCGGTCGACGTCGTCGGCTCGCGCATCGAGTTCGCCGGCGGACCCGCGGTCATCGCGGTCGTGCGCGACATCCGCGAACGCAAGCAGGCCGAAGCCGCGCTGCGTGCGGCGCAGGAGCGCTTCTATCTGCTGGCCGAGCACATCCGCGAAATCTTCTGGGTCAGCGACCCGCACACGCGTGCGCTGTACTACGCCAGCCCCGCCTTTTCGGACATCAGCGCATTGCCGAACGGCGAACAGCCCGGCGACCTGAACGGCTGGGCACAGGCGGTGGCGCCGCCCGACCGATCGCGTTTCGAAACCTTTCTCGCTGCCCAGGCGCAGGGTGAGGTGGCGCAAGTCGAGGTGCGCGTCGCCGACCGCAAAGGCGGCCTGCGCTGGCTGCACTGCCGCGCCTTCCCGTGGCAGGCGCAGGACGGCCATGCACGCGTAGCGGGGGTCGCCGAGGACATCACGGCGCGCAAGGAAGCCGAGGCGCACCGGCTCGCGCAGGCCGAACGGCAGCGCGAAACGCTGGTGCGTGAGGCGCACCACCGCATCAAGAACAGCCTGCAGGGGGTGGTCGGACTGCTCCGCCGCTGCGCCGGGCAGCACCCGGCGCTCGCCCACGCGCTGACCGGCGCCATCAGCCAGGTTCGATCGATCGCCGTCATCCACGAGCTGCAGGGCAGCCAGGCCGGTGCACCGGTTCAGCTCGGCGAATTCCTGCGCATGGTTGCCGGCAGCATCGAGGGCCTGTTCGACGCCCGGGTGAAGCTCGACGTGCGCGACCTCAGCGCCTTCGAACTGCGTCTGGCCGACAGCGAAGCGGTGCCGCTGGCCATCGTGCTCAACGAGCTGCTGATGAATGCGGTGAAGCACCGGCAGATCGACCGCGACGCCGGTGTGGACGTCGAGCTGTCGACGGACGACGACGGCGCACTCATCGTCATTGGCAACGGCGGCGAGCTGCCGCCCGGCTTTGATTTCGCCGCGCGGCGCGGCCTCGGCCAGGGCCTCGAACTGCTGGCCGCGCTGCTGCCGACCGAGCACGCCACACTGGATTTTCGCCAGCAGCCGGGACGCGTACTGACGCGCCTCGCGCTGCGGCCACCCATCATTACGTTTGACGAGACCCGCGACCATGCACACATACGACGACACCAGCCCGCAACTGCTGCTGGTTGAAGACGACCGGCTGAACGCAGCCACGCTGGGCGACGGGCTGCGCGCTCACGGCTACGGCGTCCATGTCGCACGCTCGGCCGAAGAGGCGCTGGCGCTGCTCGGGACGACGCGCATCGATCTGGTCATCCTCGACGAGAAGCTGCCGGGCATGACCGGGCTGGAGTTCGCGGCGGTACTGCGCGAGCACCATGGGCTGCCGCTGATCTTCCTGACCGCCTTCGGCGATCCGGGTCGGGTGCGCAGCGCCATCGAACGCGGTGCGCTGGCTTATCTGGTCAAGCCGCTCGACGTCGAACAACTGCTGCCCACGCTGCGCACCGCACTGGCGCGCTCGGAAGAGCTACGCCAGCTGCGCAGTACCGGCCAGCACCTGCAGCGCGCGCTCGACGAGCGGCGCGAAATCAGCATCGCCGTCGGCATCCTGATGGAGCGTCTGCGCATAGACCGCCAGCCCGCCTTCGAAATGCTGCGCAAGACAGCGCGCGCCCAGCGCCGACGCATCGAAGACGTCGCCAAGGACATGATGCAGCCGCTTGCCGGCGGTACGCCGCGAGCCGGCGCCGGTCAGTAGCCCTCTGTCTCCCGTGAGAGGATCGCGACGACAGGCCTCAAGCAGCCCTGTGCGCGAACCGTAAGCAGCAGAAGAAGGCGCGTCGCAGAGCGCGCAGAAGGGCCCGAACCCCGCCCGACATTCAATGCATCCTGACCCGGACACACGGGTTCAGGACGCTGCCATGTAGACCGGGGGATGCACGATGGCCGTCGTTTCCGCACTGTTCAGCTGCAGCGCCATGGACATGCCATGCACGCAGCACGTTTCCTTCCCTGATGCCTTCAGCGTCGCCGTCGGCGACGCGCCGCAGGCTGCAACGACGGCATTGCTCAGGCTTTCCCACGAGGGCCGGATCATCGACCACACCGGCTGGCCCGACACCTTGACCGACGTCCGCGGGCAGCCGGTGCACCGTGTGTTCTGCGAACTCGACAACGACGGCGAGTCGGGCTGGCCCGCCTTCCGGGCCGGTTGCGGCAACGCGGTGAGCCGGCAGATCTGGCATCTGCATGACGGAGGTCGTCCGGTCTGCGTCGAGTGCGCTCCGCTGCCCGGCGACGCGAGCGGTCACTGGCTGCTGCGCGTCAGCCACGGCACGCCGGAGGACGCCGCGCAGCGCGAACTTCGCCTGCTGGCGCGCGCGGCGCACCAGGCCGGCGACGCGGTGCTGATCACCTGTGCCGGCGGCCTGATCGAGTACGTGAATCCAGCGTTCGAGCGCAGTACCGGCTACTCCGCCGAGGAAGTGCTGGGGCGCTCGCCCGGTCTGCTCAAATCGGGCCTGCACGGCCCCGACGTCTATGCCCGACTGTGGCGTGCACTGCGCAGCGGCGAGGTGTTCCGCATGGTGTTCACCAACCGGCGCAAGAACGGCGAGCTGTATCACGAAGAGAAGACGATCAGCCCGATCCGCGACGCACAGCAACGGATCAGTCACTACGTCGCCACCTCGCGCGACGTCAGCGAGCGCATCCGCGCGCAGGACCAGCTGGAGTATCTGGCAGGTATGGACGCGCTGACCGACCTGCCCAACCGCCGGCTGTTCACCGACCGGCTGCGCCAGGCCATGCGCCGCGCCATGCGCACCGAGTGCCCGCTGGCCGTGCTGTTCATCGACCTCGACCGCTTCAAGGTGATCAACGACACCTTGGGCCACAGCGTCGGCGACGCGCTGCTGACCGAGGTCGCCGCACGGCTGCGCGGCTGCGTGCGCGCCTCGGACACGGTGGCACGACTGGGCGGCGACGAGTTCACCGTGCTGCTGGAAGAGACCGGCGACCGCGCGGCCGTCACCGAGATCGCGGAGAAGATACTGGCGGCCCTTGCCGAAGGCGTGCGCGTGCAGGGGCGCGAATTCTTCGTCAGCGCCAGCGTCGGCATCGCACTGTTCCCGGAGAACGGTCACTCGGTCGACGAGCTGCTCAGCCGCGCCGACCTGTCGATGTACCGCGCCAAGGCGGCGGGCCGCAACACCGTGCGCTTCTACGACCAGAGCATGGATGCGCACGCGCACACCAATCTGTCGGCGGAGATCGCGCTGCACGGCGCGCTCGAACGGCGCGAGTTCTTCCTCGTCTATCAGCCCATCATCGACACCCGCACCGGCCGCGTGGCGACGATCGAGGCGCTGCTGCGCTGGAACAGCCCGACCGAGGGTGTGGTGCCGCCTGACCGCTTCATTCCGCTGCTGGAGGAAACCGGACTCATCGTGCCGGTCAGCCGCTGGTCGCTGCGCGAAGCGCTGCGCGACCTGCGCATGCTGCAGGCGACACAGCCGCAGCTGCACCTCGCCTTCAACCTGTCGGGCCGGCAGTTGCGCGACGACGACCTGGTGAGCGACATCGCCGGCGCGCTGCGGGAAGCCGGTGTCGATCCGCGCATGCTGGAGCTGGAGATCACCGAAAGCACGCTGATGGAGGACATCCCGCGCACCACCGACATTCTCGGCGCGCTCGACACCATGGGCATCAGTCTCGCCATCGACGATTTCGGCACCGGCTACTCGTCGCTCGCCTATCTGATGCGCTTTGCAGTGCGCACGCTGAAGATCGATCGCAGCTTCGTAAGCCAGCTGCGCAGCAGTTCCGACGCCGTCACCATCGTGCGCGCCATCACCTCGCTGGCCGACAGCATGGGGCTGGAAATCGTCGCCGAGGGTGTGGAAACGCCGGGGCAGCTGGCGCAGCTGACCGAGCTCGGCTGCCACCGCCTGCAGGGCTATCTGTTCAGCCGACCGGTGCGCCCGGAAGAACTGCTGTGCCTGAGCTGTTTCAACCCGGCCACCCCGCAGACCTGAGCGCAGGCCTGAGAAAAAAGAAACCGGCAGGTGCTGACCAGGAGGAGCTGGCTGCACGTGCCGGTGAAGGTGAGGAGAGTTGGTTGTCCCGACGTTCACGCCGGGACCTGCGCATCCGGCAGGAATGCACCCCGCATTCCCGCTTGCTCCGCCTGAGTGCGTCATTCGACGATTCAGGCAGGGCAGAGCGATTATCTGCATGCGCCATCGGCCGGACAATTCTCAAGAGGGAGTAAGCCATTCTGGGTAGGCGTGCGCAGACAGCGGGCGCCGCGAAACCAAAAGAAAACCGGCATCGACAACTCCCGCAGGAGTGGCCGATGCCGGCAAGTGCGGACATCGTTCCGCGGCCGTCACGCGAACGCGCGACGGCTCTGCTGCATCAATACACCGCCATGTTGTGCGCGATGATCACCACCGCGACGCCGGCCGCCAGCGTGATGTAGGGCAGGATGCCAGCACGCTTGCCGCCTTCCGCCAGCTGGTCGTTCAGGTGCATGTCCTCCAGCATCGCGTCCGGGAACTTGCCCTTGTCCTGCACGTAGTGGCGATACAGGAAGACCGGGATGATCAGCGACGCGAACACCAGACCGGCGGTCAGCGTGCCCGCGCCGTAGATGTCTGCACCGAGACCCATCAGCGCGAGGTTGACGAAACCGAGCACGACGCCGATGCCGAGGATGATCTTCGGCGCCTTGAACGGGCGGTCCCAGTCCGGACGGTCGATGCGGTGGATCCAGCCGGAGTTCAGGTTCAGGAAGTTGAACATGATGTAGCCGACGTTGGAGCAGGCCAGCACGAACACGTAGTCCGACATCAGCAGCAGGATCAGGTTGAAGCCCAGATCCGTCCACATCGCGCGGGTCGGTGCGCCGTGTTCATTGACGTGCGACAGGTAACGCGGCAGCCAGCCATCGACCGAAGCCTGGTACAGCGTGCGCGACGAACCCGCCATCGAGGTCATGATGGACAGCAGCACCGCCAGCACCAGCATGACGACCAGCACATTGGCCACCACTTCGCCACCGCCGACCATGTGCGACATCACGTTGGCCACACCCATGCCGCTGTAGACATCGGGTGCCAGCATGCCGCTGTAGACCGCCGGCGTGCTCACCGTGCCGTCCGCTTCGACCACCGGCGGCGTCACCACCTCACCCAGGCCGAGATGGCCCTGGAAGGCGAGCGGCACCAGCGTGAACACGACGATGCACAGCAGACCCGAGTAGAAGATGGCCTTGAAGGTGTCCTTCTTCGGATCCTTGAACTCGCGGGTGTAGCAGACCGCCGTTTCGAAGCCGTAGGTCGACCACGCGGCGATGAACAGGCCGCCTGCCATCAGCGTGACGCCCGCCATGTTCCAGGTGCCATCGACCACCAGACCGTTCTCGTAGGCGATGGGCACCATCGGCGAGAAGTGGGTCGACGGCATGTCGCCGGACAGCAGCGGCACCAGCGCGATCAGCATCAGCGGAATCAGCGCCGTGACGCCAAGCACCATGGTCGTACGAGCCGAACGCAGGATGCCGCCGTGCTGGATGCCGAACACCGCCAGCAACAGCACGACGCCGACCAGGAAGGTCGCGTTGATGCGCAGTTCGAGCCCGGACTTGATGAAGCTCAGGTCGACCAGCGTCAGCTGCCAGGTGTTGATCGCCGCATCGGCCGGGAACAGCGCACCGAGGATATAGCCGGCCGCCAGACCGGAACCGATGGCAAGCACCGGCGACCAGGCGAACCAGTTACACCACACCGACACCGGCGCGATGATCTTGCTGTAACGCACCCAGGCGACCGCGCCATACACCGAAGCGCCACCCGACTTGTGCGGGAACAGGCCGGCGATTTCGGCATAGGTGAAGGCCTGTATGAAGCCGAAGCCGATCGACAGCGCCCACACCATCCACGACGGCTTGCCGACCGTAGCGGCGATGGCGCCGATGGAAAACAGCACCAGCGCCGGCACGCCGCTGGCCACCCAGAACGCACCGGTCCAGTCGATCTTCCGGTGCAGTGAAGCACTTTCGGCGCGGCTGGCCGACCGTACCGGCGCCGCTCCGATTACATCCGCATTGCTGCTCATGTCATATCCCCCTTGTGCGCAAGGGGCCGCATCGCTGCGGCCCCCTGGTCATCAGAACGTGCGCTTCACGTAGATCAGCCACTTGCTGTCGCCGGTGTCCTTGCAACGGATGCCGTTGTCGCAGATGGTGTAGAAGTTCTTGTCCGCGTTCGTATCCACATACGCCACCGCCGCCTGCCAGCCCCCTTCGAAGTTCTTC